>JAGAIK010000035.1 GCA_017626625.1 Roseburia sp. | reverse complement strand
GGAACGTCCTCATCTACCATGCGGTCTATCGCCTGCACCTGACCGATGATTTTCTTTAAGCGTCTGTGCAGATTTTCCGAATCCATACATTGTTTCATTTTATCTCCTCCCTTTTCCAATAATAATCATAGTTCATACTCATCAGCCACTTTATGATAATTATAATAATAGCCTCCAAACTGGGCTATTTTATCCTTCATCAGTTTGGAGGTTCATACAATTTGGGAGAGACTTTTAGATTTTTAATATTCTGTAAAGCCAATATCTTTTAATCTAAAACCTAACTTCTGGTATAATAACAACTCCCATCCTGAAAACGCTACTTTTAATTCTGCATTAGCAACCTTCTGAATATCTGCTTCATTTAATCCAACCCCACTTAACAATTCAAAATAAACAGTATCATTTTTTGAATACTGACTTGCATCAAACGTTGCCTCAGCCGTAGCTGCCAGATAATAGTTCGTAAAAACTATTGTATATTGCGGTGAAGCAACATTATTATCTACATACATGGTAATCGCCGAATTACTATCCGCCGATTCAGATGAATATATAAAGCAAAGCTTATCCGTCTGTAACTCGTGAACTATTCCTTCTGTATATGTATAGCCATCATTAATGTCAATTCGTTTTATAAATCTATTTCCCTTACTGTTTAATGTACCATTTTTATCAATATAATTTTTTAATGTTTCTACATTGTCAGCAACCGTATTTACTTTATTTACTGTAACACTGCAAGTTGCTTTTTTATTCCCCGCCATTGCAGTAATTATCGCTGTACCAGGCGCTACCGCACTGACAACTCCATCCTTAACGGTTGCAACACCCGCATTCGATGTAACCCACATTACTGTTTTATCTGTAGCATTATAAGGAGATACTGTTGCCGTTAATACACTGCTTTCCCCTTCATTTAGCTGCAATGTAGACAGATTCAATGAAATACTTCCTACTTCAATCACAGGTTCTGTAACCGTTACCTGACAAGCTGCCTTCTTACCATCAACTTTTGCTGTAACCGTTGCTATTCCCGGATTATTTGCATAAACATATCCATCCTCGTCAACTTCTGCTATATTTTCATTAGAACTTGTCCATACTACTTTCTTATTTACTGTTGTATTTGATGGATTGTATTTTACTTTTAGTACTGTGTAATCATCCACTTCCAATGTAACATTAGACTTGTTTAAGGTAATAGACTTCAACGGCACAGCCTTTTTCACAGTAATCTTACAAGTATACTTTTTCCCTTGATTTTTGGCTGTAATTGTAGCTGTCCCCTTTTTCTTTGCCGTTACCTTTCCTTTTTTAGATACTGTTGCAACACTTTTTTTAGATGAATTCCAACTTATCTTTCCCTTTGCACCTTTCAACTTTAGCTGCAATGTTTTTCCTGCAATAAGTGTTGCTTTTGACTTACTCATTTTTACCTTCGTTGCCGCTTCTATAGTAACGCCGACCGGATTATCCGGTACAACAACCGGAATTACCAATAAAACTGATAAGCACAAACTAATCATTGCTAACATTTTTCTCATAACTCTTTTCCTCCGTAACTGTTTTTTTTAATCATAGTCATTTTCCTGACTATAGTCAAGTATCATTCCCTGCCTTTTTTTGTTCCATCCCCTTTGCTGCCTTCGTTTTCTCCTTGCTACAGAGAATATCAGACACACAATCCAAACTCATTGAGTTTGGATTTTGTGTAAAAGTGGACCTGACGGGAGTCGAACCCGTGTCCAAAAACCAATCCCCTGTCCTTCTACGAGCGTAGCCTATGGTTTTCTGCTATCCCAAAGACAGCATGTTCCCTCTGCCGGGCTTGCACAGGCACAATCCCGGTTTCAGTAGCTTCATCCTACGCCCACTGCCTCAAAGCTTTGACAGTGTCGTTTCCTACATCGTCGAAGCCTGGGTCCTAAAGTGTAGGTGCTCTAGGTCAGACTGCAGCAACTAGGCTGCGTATGCTAAATTATCTTCAGCGTTTAATTTTAAGTTTGGAATTTAACGCATCCCCTGCGGCTCGCTTCTCCAGCTTCATAGTCCCTGTCGAAACCATTACAAGCCCATACTGTTTATGTGAACGGCACCTCTTTTTCCAATGCCTTTCCACGCTTTTTTTGGCAAAAGCCGTCACAGATTTCTCACCTTGAAATCCCGCTCGGCTTCCCTGCGCATATCTTTCTTGGCAATATCCTGCCGTTTATCATAGAGTTTTTTACCTCTGGCAAGAGCAATCTCCACCTTTACCAGACTTCCCTTAAAGTATACCTCAACGGGAACTAAAGTGTAACCCTTTTCTGCAATTTTTCCGGTTAATTTCCGGATTTCCGTCTTGTGCATCAGAAGTTTCTTCGGACGCAGCGGGTCTTTATTGAAAATATTCCCTTTCTCATAGGGAGAAATGTGCATTCCATAGATAATCACTTCCCCGTTTTCAATGCGGACAAATGCCTCTTTGATACTGCATTTTCCCATACGCAGGGATTTTACCTCCGTCCCGTGAAGCTCAATGCCCGCCTCATAACATTCCTCTAGGAAATAGTCGTGGTAGGCTTTCTTGTTGTTTGAAATCATTCTTTTTTCTGCTTTTGCCATCGCTGACCACTCCTTTCTGAAACTACTGTTTTCGGCGGTTTTCTCTTTTTGGGGTACGCTCTTTGCCTGTCTGTGCAGAAAACGTCCTCAACTTTATTAGTATACCTTAAAATCTTTCTTTCCGCAAGGAGCATCTGCCGATTTTTCCCGACAATTTTCCCTAGCTATCCGCCGCTTCACTCCTGCTGTCTGCCCCGGCAGCGTCGTTCTGCTGCTGTTCCTCTTCTTTCACAAGACGAAAATCAATGGTGCGCAGGATTTTATCGGTATTCGCCACCATAACGTGCACCTTCTGCCCCAGCTTATAATGAATATTCGTCACATCGCCAATCAGCTCATAGGTGCTCTCGCTGTAATGGAAATAATCGTCCACCAGGGAAGTGACATGCACCAGCCCCTCCACAGTGTTGGGCAGCTCCACATAAAAGCCCCACTCCGTGACACCGGAAATCACGCCCTCAAAAACCTCTCCGATATGCTCTGCCATATACTCTACTTTTTTGAGCTTTTCCGTCTCGCGCTCCGCCTCGTCTGCCCGACGCTCCATCTCACTGGAATGCTTCGCCACCTCCGGGAGGATTTTCTCATAATGCTCTATTTTCTTCTCATTCATTCTGCCCCGGAGATTATCCTTGATAATGCGGTGTATCTGCAAATCGGGATAACGGCGGATGGGGGAGGTAAAATGGCAGTAATACGGAGTTGCCAGACCAAAATGCCCGGTGCTCATGGTGGCGTATTTCGCCTGCTTCATGGAGCGCAGGGTCAGGCGGCTGATTAAAGCTTCCTCCGGCGTCCCCTCAATCTTTAACAGCAGTTTCTGTAATTCCTTGGGGTGGATTTCCTCCTGCCCCGCTTTGATGGTGTAGCCGAAGTTGTGGATAAACGTCCCCAGCTTTTTAATTTTTTCGGAATCCGGATTGTCATGGGTCCGGTACACAAAGGGAAGCTCCTGCCAGAAATAATCCTGCGCCACCGTCTCGTTGGCAATCAGCATAAAATCCTCAATAATCTTCGTTGCCACATTCCGTTCATAGGGCTTAATCTCTACCGGTTTTCCCTTCTCATCTAAGATGATTTTCGTCTCCGGAAAATCAAAGTCAATGGAGCCGCGGCTCATCCGTTTTTTCCGCAGAATCGCGGCAAGCTTTTCCATCCGCTCAAACATGGGGACAAACTCTTCGTATTCCCTGATTTCCGCCTCGTCCTTATCCTCCAAAATCTTTTTCACGCTGGTGTAGCTCATGCGGCGGTCCACCCGGATGACGGTTTCCGCTATGGTGTGGTCCACCACATTTCCCTTTTTATCAATTTTCATGATACAGCTCAGCGCCAGACGATTCTCCCCTGCATTCAGGGAGCAGATACCGTTAGACAGCTTATGGGGCAGCATGGGAATGACCCTGTCCACTAAATACACGGAGGTTCCCCGGTTCAGCGCCTCCACATCTAAGGCGCTGTGCTCCTGCACATAGTTGGTCACATCTGCGATGTGTACCCCAAGACGGTAGTACTCTCCCTCTTCCGTGATGGTAATGGCATCGTCTAAGTCCTTGGCATCCTCCCCATCTATGGTCACGGTCTGCCACTCCCGCAAATCCATGCGCCCCGCCATATCCGCCGTAGTGACGTCATTAGACACATGCTCCACCTGGTTCATAATCTTCCCGGAAAACTCCACCGGAAGGTTGTAGGCTCTGACAACGGATAAAATATCCGTGCCGGGGTCATTGACATGCCCTAAAATTTCTACTACCTTTCCCTCCGGCTTTCTGCCCGCCTTGCCGAAGTCGGTGATTTCCACCACCACCTTGTGACCGGAAACCGCCCCCTTGGAGCGTTCCTGGGGGATAAAAATATCCGCCCCGAACTTCGGGTTGTCCGGCACTGCAAAGCCAAAGGTTTTACTCTTCTCATAGGTACAGACAATGTTTGACGTTCCTCTGGAAATGATTTTTGTCACCGTTCCCTCCCTGCGTTTTCCGCTGGTTTCGGAGACGATTGCCACCTGCACCGTATCCATATGGAACGCGCCATTCACCTGGCTTTCCGGGATAAAAATATCCTCTTCTTCTCCCTCCACGGAGACAAAACCGAAGCCTCTGGGGTGGGCGGTAAAAGTTCCGGTGAGGTATTTTCCCTCAGATTTGATATATTTCCCCTTAGAGGTCACTTCGATTTTCCCCTCTTCTGTCAGGGCGTTTAACACCTCCTGCAGTTCCTGCCGCATGGTCTTAGGGACAGAGAGCACTGCTGCGATTTCCTTTGCCTTCATGGGGACATATAAATCATCACAGATAAACTGATAGATTGTTTTTTTTCGTTCCTGTAAAAGTTCCTGTTCCATCTTTTTCCTCAATATCCTGTAAAATAAAAACCATCACGTTGTGACGCGCCGAAAAGAAATCTGACCGCATCATTTCTTACAAAGAAAAAAGCTGCCGTGCAACCACGACAGCCATATCTCTTAAAAAATTCCTGTATCCAATACTGCTGCAAGAATGATGAACAGCGCCACACAAATAGTAGTAGCTTTCACCAGGACGCCTTCCATGGAACGTCCCTTGTTTTTCCCCCAGTAGGTATCCGCTGCTCCGGCGATGGCTCCCAGACCCGCTGATTTTCCTTCCTGCATCAGGATTACAACTGTCAATACTAAACTGATTATAATAAAGATAACGGTTAAAATCGTCTTTAAAATTTCCAAAATCATTTCCTCCTACGGTCACTAATTCACAACTTTTGTTATTGTACCATAGGCTTTCCTGTTTTTCAAGGTTTTTTTCCAATAATTTTCCACAGCGCCTGTTACATTTTTGCCTGCTGACCCAGCTCCTCCTCAATGCGCAGAAGCTGGTTGTATTTGCTGGTACGTTCGGCACGGCAGGGGGCTCCCGTCTTGATTTGTCCCGCATTGACTGCCACCGCCAAATCTGCGATAAAGGCGTCCTCCGTCTCCCCGGAGCGGTGGGAAATCACGGCACGGTATCCGGCGCATTTTGCCATCTCAATGGCGTCCATCGCCTCCGTCACCGTTCCAATCTGGTTGACCTTAATCAGCACCGCATTGGCAGCTTTCAAATCAATGCCGCATTTGATACGCTTCGGGTTGGTGACAAATAAATCGTCCCCCACCAACTGTACCTTATCCCCCAAACGTTCCGTCAGCTTCTGCCAGCCTTCCCAGTCGTCCTCAAACAATCCGTCCTCAATGGAAACGATGGGGAACTCTCTTACCAAATCCTCATAGAGAGCAATCATTTCATCGGAGCTTCGTTTGACGCTGTCGGGGCATTCGTCCTTTGCGGAAGCCTCCCCTTCTGCCTGATACGCCTGTCGGTTTTTCTCTGCGTCTCCCTGTTTTCCCGAAGCCTTATGCTTTCCGGAGCAGCCGGTTTCCCCTGGGAAAATATAGACTCCCGTTTCCTCATCATAAAGCTCGCTGGCTGCCACGTCCATAGCATAGACGATATCCTCCCCCACACGGTAGCCCGCTAATTCCACTGCTTTGGACAGGTAGGAAAATGCTTCTCTGGTATCTTTAAAATCCGGTGCAAAGCCTCCCTCGTCGCCTACCGCCGTACACATTCCTTCCTTATTTAAAATCTGGCGCAGGAAATGATAAACCTCCGCCCCCATCCGGAGCGCATCGGAAAAGGTTTTCGCACCCACCGGCATAATCATAAATTCCTGAAAATCCAGTGAATTTTTCGCATGGGCGCCGCCGTTGATGACGTTCATCATGGGCACCGGCATCCGTTTGGCATTGACGCCTCCAAGATAGCGGTAAAGGGGCATATCCAGCGCTTTTGCCGCCGTCTTGGCACAGGCAAGGGAAACTCCTAAAATGGCGTTTGCCCCTAAGTTCCCTTTATTGTCCGTACCGTCAAGCTCTGCCATAATCCGGTCTAACTCTCCCTGCTCTAACACATTTTTTCCAATGAGGGCTTCCCGGATTTTGGTGTTGACATGCTTTACCACCTTCTCCACTCCAAGGCCGAAATAGTTGTCAGCCCCGTCCCGCAGTTCAATGGCTTCAAATCTTCCAGTGCTGGCGCCGGAGGGCACACTCTCCCGCGCTGTAATCTCTTTCCCGGTGGTTTCGGTCTTTGCCGTCACTTCCACCTCCACCGTGGGATTCCCTCTGGAATCTAAAATCTGTCGTCCATGTACATCTGTAATCTTAATCATTAATGACATAAAAATTCCCCTTTCCTCATACCATGTTTCCTTTTTTTCTAGTATGCGTACCGGGGGATTTTTTATACTTATCATCTTTTATAAAAATTTATCCAAAGTTTCATATAAAAGCTGCGGGTCAATGGGTTTTGCTAAATGCGCCACCATTCCGGCACTCTTAGTTAGCTGCCTGTCACTCTCGTAAGCGTTGGCAGTCATGGCAATGACCGGAATAAATTTTGCATCCATACGGTCTAACGCCCGGATTTTCTTCGTCGCTTCCACTCCGTCCATCACAGGCATACGGATATCCATCAGTATGGCATCAAAATACCCCTGCCCGCTCTGCACAAAGCAGTCCACCGCTTCTTTTCCGTTTTCCGCATGTACCACCTTCATGCCCCTTTTTTCTAACAGGCGGGTTGCCACTATGGTATTCAGCGGGTGGTCCTCCACTAAAAGAACCCTTTTTCCTGCAAAATTCACTTCTTTTTTTCCGGTATTCTCCCTGCTCTCCGGCTGGTTTTTCTGTTCCATATCCAACACCACTTCCACCGTAAATGTAGTTCCTTCGCCTTCCTTGCTCTCTACCGCAATATCGCCGCCCATCAGCCTCGCATAGCTTCTTGCAATGGAAAGCCCCAACCCGCTGCCGCCGTATACCGTAGTATTTTCCTCATGCTGCTGGGTAAATGCCTCAAAGATATCCGGCAGAAATTCCTCGGAAATTCCGATTCCCGTATCGGAGACAGAAACCGTAAGCTTTACCTGCTCCCCCTGTTCCTCCTCCGATACCTGCACCCTGACGCTGCCGCCGTCCTTGGTAAACTTAATGGCATTGTTAATCAGGTTAATAAAAATCTGCTCTAACCGGGTAGCATCTCCTATGTAAACTCTCCCCTCCTGCGGTTCCCGCTCAAAGCGGTATTCCACGGAGGCCGGAATCGCCTGCGCCTTAGCTATCATATTCACATTATCCCAGAATTTTCCCGCATCAAAGGGCTGGTGCAGCAGCACCACGTTGCCGCTCTCGATTCTCGACATATCCAAGATATCATTTAACAGAGCCAACAGATACTTAGAAGCCGAATCTAACTTCTCCGTACAGTCTAAAACCTGGGCACGGTTGTCAATTTCCTCCCGGATAATGGAATTTAAACCAATAATGGCATTCATGGGAGTGCGGATTTCATGACTCATTCTTGCCAGGAAATGGCTCTTCGCCCGGTTGGCAATCTCCGCCATCTCCAGGGCTTCGGACAACTGCTGCTGTTTTGCCTTTTCCTCCTTCACCACATCCTCAATATCCGAAAGGGTTATCAGAATAATGCCAATCTGTTTATTTAAGTACATACAGCGTATCTGTTTTAACCGTTTCCTGCCGCTTCTTGACAGCAGGGATATCTCCATCTCAAAAACATTTTCCCGCAGCAGACGCTCTTTTAACCTCTCTAAAGATAATTCCTTTAAAATCCGCTCCTTATCCTCCGGCACATCCGTCCGCTCCGCCAAATACCGCAGTTCTTCCCTGTAATCTCCCCGGAAAATCTGGTTCTGCAGCGCATACTGCCCGATTACCGCCGCATCAAACTGCTCCGCCACACTGTCCACCGTATAAATCTCGTCATACTCAAAGGACATGACATGCTCTAATATCTGCTTTAATTTACTCTCCATGGTAATGTCATGGTTATATAAAAACGCCACAATCTCCGCTGTGTCCGGGCGTTTCAGCAGATTGACCTCCACCTTTACCCAGAGATGCCGCCCCTGATAAGTCTCCGCAATATATTCCTCCGAAAAGCTGGTGACGCCCTCCCGGTAAAGCCGCAGCAGCCCGCCGGGGGAAAGCCTGTGCTTCTGCCGGTCGGTCAGCCATATTTTTCTGGCAAAGGCTTTCATCCGCTCTTCAAAATCCATGGTATGGCGGTACTGCTTCTCATAGCCGCCCTTCGCCCCGATGCGCATGTCCTCCACCACCCAGTAGGTCAGATTCAAACGGCTCATGGCAAGGATATTCTCGGACACGTTTTTTTCCCGGTAAATCAGCTCATCCTCATACTTTTTCCGCACTTCTTCCTTCGCCCGCTTTAACTGCTCCGAAAGCTGCTTCTGCTCCGTCATATCCTCATAGTAAAGGACATACGCCTCCCGTCCGTCCCATTGTATTCCCTGCCCTTTTACAGAGTAATACCTTTTATGGTAATAACGCTCGCCCTCCCATCTGTCCTCTTCCCCGGACAGCATTGCCGGGCATTCGCTGCAGCGCTCGCTTCTGTGGTAAAGGGACCGATAGCAGTATTTTTCTGACAAATCGCCGTCCACCTGAAATACCTCTTTTGCCTTGCGATTTACATAAATCACCTCGTGGGTACCTCTGTCTATGACATAAACTGCTGTGTCGCTTTTATCCAGGAGCGTCCGATATAATTCCTCCATACAAGACTCCTGCCCCGTCATGATTCCTCATCCTCAATTCCTCTGGTTTTCAAAAAATCAACCCAGATACCGTATTTTGAACCATATAAATGCAGATTGTCAAATGTCAGGTCCACCCGCAGTCCCCCGGTCTCGTCGCAGACCGCCTCATTGACATCAATGTAAAAGACGGTAATTCCATCTGCCAGTTGTGCAATGCGCTCATTCCTCTCCTGAATGCCCTGATTATTGAAAATTGAATCAGCATTTGATTTTTCCGTCGTCACTTTCATAATTCCCTGAAGAAAAATAAGTGCCTCCGGCTGCAGTTCCCTTATCTTTTCCACCGACTGGGCGTACTTTTCCATAAATCCGTCTACGGTTCCCCTGCCCATCTCGTTAATTCCAATCTGAAAATATACTTTTCCATACTGCTTTGCAGATAAAGCTTCCTCTAAGGTCACTTTTTCTCCGTTCACCTCACAGAATTTATCCGTCCACAAATCGTAGACATTCATTCCCACCGTGGCAAAGAAATCTGTCTTATCTAATCCGCCGTAATCCCGCAGCCCCACGGTTCTGGAATCCCCGATAAATACGGCATTCTCAAAATAATCTTCCTCCACCGTTACAAATTTTCTGCGGGCTGTCTGGGTTTCCTCCGCTCCCGGCTGTCTAGCTTCCGACCCGGAGTTTCCGGTCTCCGTTCCGGTTCCCGGCTGTCCAGCTTCCAACCCGGAGTTTCCGGTTTCCGCCCCAGTTCCCGGCTGTCCCGTCCCCGGTTCATTCTCACCTGAAGCCTGCGCATTTCCCGCCTTGCCATCCGGCTCTTGCGCCTCCTCCAATTCCTTTGCCAGAACATGGTTAGGCGTCTGCTTCGGATAGTATTCAAAAAGCTCCTTCCACTTGATATCCCAGGGATAAATATGGTCGCGAAGTCCCTGGAATACCAGTACAAAATAAGGCGACTTTGCCGTATCGACACTGTAATTCTGATAAATATTGTCCTTTCCAAGATAGCCCACTCCGGACAGCAGGAACCAGCCCGCCAGAATGGAAACTACCATTTTACTCTTAAAAAAATTTTTCATTTGATTCGCCTCTTAAAAATTAAAATACAAAAAGGGGTTGTTGGTGGATATGGCAAGATAATAAATGCTCAATCCCAGCAGCCCTGCAATAAGCACATTTCCCAGCCATTTCCGCTGTACTGCCTTATAAAATGCCGCCGGGTAAGGGGTCGCAAATAAAATTCCCAGCAAAAGCAGAGGCAGGAAATCCTTCAGATACCGCAGATAATCCTGCTGGTTTATGGCACCCGCTGTGCCAAAAAAGGGAAACAGCCTTGTAAAATAGACTCCAATCTGCTTCACATCGGGAATGGCGAACGCCACCCAGGTCAGGGGTACCACAAATAAAAGGTACAAATGCCCCACTACTTTGCTTTTTTCCAGATAAGGCAGGAAAAACAGTTTTTCCAACATCAGCAAAACCAGCAGGGACGCACCCCATATCAGGTAATTCCCGGATGCACCGTGCCAGAGTGCGGTGAGCGCCCATACCACCAGAAGATTGCACATGGTGCGGGCTTTCCCTTTTCTGTTTCCACCCAGAGGGATATACACATAATCCCGGAACCATCTTCCCAGGGTAATATGCCACCTGCGCCAGAACTCCGATACCGACTTTGAAATATAGGGATGGAAAAAATTTCTGGGTATCTCAAACCCCAGCATCGCCCCAAGCCCCATCGCCATCAGGGAATATCCCAGGAAATCAAAATATAGCTGAATGGAATAGGCGAAAGCCCCCATCCACGCCAGCACAGTGGAAATACTCTCAAAGCCGATGCCCTGAATATTGTTCCACAGCATTCCTATCCGGTCAGCGATAATCACCTTGGAGGCAAGCCCTATCACCAGAAGTTTTAATCCGTCCTCAAACTGCTGTACTGTCACGGTTCTCCCGTTCATTTTCAGCCGCACTTCCGAATAGTTAATAATAGGTCCCGCTATCAACTGGGGAAACATCGTAAGGTAAGTTCCAAAATTTATCAGGGATTTTTCCGCCGGAATCACACCGCGGTAAACGTCAATGATATAGGCTGCACTCTGGAAGGTGTAAAAACTGATTCCTAAGGGAAGCTTATCCATTCTTCCACTGTATTTATAAAAAAATAACATTCCAAAATCATACCCTAACGCCGCCAGAAGCAAAAGAAGCTGCTTTTTCCCACGACCTTCCTCCGGCGTCTGGTACATCGCCCTGCCAAAAAAGTAATTTACCAGCACCGAGGCTAACAACAGCAGCACATATTCCGCTTCACCCACGGTGTAAAACACAATGCTTGCTGCAAATAAAACTAAATTTTTCCATTTCTTTGGAGTAAGGTAATATATGACTAAAAAAACCGGTAAAAACCGGAATAAAAATTCAAAACTGCTGAATACCATCTTTACGGCTCTTTTCTAATGCTGCATTTCTCTTCCGCTTTTATTATAATCAAAAAAACAGAAAAAAACCGAGTGTTAAGCAAAATTAGTCAAATTGTATTAGTTTTGTCACAATCTCGGTTTTTTGTAACCTTTTTGTAATTTTTTAGGAAACGCCTCTTATAAATTAAATTTTAATTTTATTTTCTTATTTCCTCCCAGATTTCCTTAATCTCTCCGATAAAATAGAGGGAGCCAAAAGCGACCGTCCTCTGACCTGCAGCTAATTTTTCCGGCAGAACCACCTCTGAAATGTCCGCCATGCAGCTCACTGCAATGCCTTTTTTCCGGATACATTCCGCTAAATCTTCCGCCTGAAGCGCCCGCTTGTCCTCCACTGTTACGGTTTTAAAATCCAGCGCCAGAGGGAGAAGCTCTTCTATCATAGTTTCATAATCCTTATCCGCCATCACTCCCATGATAAAGTGGAATTTTTCTCCCGGAAACATTTGTCTGAGACTTTCTGCCAGCGCTTTCACCCCGTTGCCGTTGTGCGCCCCGTCCACGAGAAAATAAGGATTTTCGGAGAGAACCTCCATTCTTCCCTGCCATCCGGCATTTGCGATGCCATTTCGGATGATTTCCCCGGAACATATCCTTCCCTTTTCTTCCAAAAACGCCTCCGCCGCCAGAATTGCCGCCGCTGCATTCTCATACTGGTGGCTGCCTAACATTTTCATCCGCAGCTTTTGATAACCATGATAGGAAAATTCCTGCACGCCTTCCCGGTATGCCATATCGGTAATCTCGGAGGGATTTACCACCTGACAGCTTTTTGTCTGTTCCGCCGCCTTTAAAATCACCCGAAGCGCCTCCGGCTCCTGGCTTTCTGTCACTAGGCGGGTACCTTTTTTGATGATGCCCGCTTTCTCTGCCGCAATCTCCCCTAAGGTATTTCCCAGGATTTCCACATGGTCATACCCGATTTTGGTTATGACGGAAACCACAGGTATTCCCACTGCATTGGTGGAATCCAGCCTTCCTCCCAGTCCTGTTTCCAGGATAACAGCGTCACAGTTCTGCTCTTTGAAATAGAGCAGCGCCATTCCGAGGCAGTAGTCAAACATGGTGGGGGATGCCTCATATTTCTTTGACAGCAGCAGGTTGCCGAGGCGGGTTACGTCCTCTTTTGTTATCATTTTTCCGTCTATCTGTATCCGCTCCCTGAAATCCACAAGATGTGGGGAGGTGAACATTCCGGTTCGCAGTCCTGCTTTCTTTAAAATAGAGCACAAAAAAGCAGAGACGCTGCCTTTGCCGTTCGTCCCTGCCACGTGTATTACTGACATTCCTATTTGCGGGCTGCCAAGGCTCTCTAGCATTCGCCCGGATACTTCCACGCCGGGGCGGGTGCCGAAACGCCGCTGGTTTTGTATTTTGTCTAAGATTTCTTCAT
>JAGAIK010000391.1 GCA_017626625.1 Roseburia sp. | reverse complement strand
TCCCGGAACTCCGCAAAATGGGTTGCCTCCGTGTCCGCCCGCTCCACGCTCTCAAGTATATCAAAGTTCTCGTAGTGGCGCAGCGCCATAAACAGGGCAACCGCTGCAGTTACAGCTATTATTACCAGTATGATGCTTATGGTTCTTTTCGCTACTTTTCTCCGGTGAGCCTTCAGTTTGCGCTCATATTCCTCCATATCCGTCTGCCCTACCATCCGGAATCCTCTTTTGTCCTTCTCTGCCATACTTCCTCTTTTCCGAATAATTACTCTATCAAAAAACTGCCGGATGTCTGTCCTTATGCTCTGTCCCAAACGTCTTATTCCCTCCGGCAGTATCATGTCCTGCGCTCATTATAACATATTTCTCCTCTCTTTCATCTCTTTTTTCTCAATTTGGCAGTGTCAGGTACTGCCCTGCGTAAATATCATTGGGGTCTTCGATATTATTGGCTCTGCAGACCTCGTCCATCATGGCTGTGGTCTGGTAAATTTTGCGGCAGATTGCTGCCAGGCTGTCTCCCTTCTGCACAATGTAATAGCCCTGTTTCAGATAAGTCTGGGCTTCTGTCGATGCTGCCGCGGTATCGCCCGTCCCGTTTTCTGTTCCTGCCGATGTTCCGTCTCCCCCGGAAGTTCCTGCGGCTCCGGTTTCCGATGAACCGCTTTCTGTCCCGTTTCCAGACGAATCAGCGGCGCCGCCTTTTTCCCCGGTTCCTGCCGATGTATTCGCTCCGGTTCCGGCAGAAGTTCCAGTTACTCCCGCTGACGTATTCGCTCCGGTTTCTGTGGTTCCAGCCCCGGTTCCGGCAGAAGTTTCCGTTGTTCCCGTCCCGGTTCCATCTGCGCCCGCGGTTCCCGTCTCCTTTCCGGCGGAAGCTTCCGTTGTTCCCGCAGAGGCTGTATCCGTTCCTCCGGCTGACACATCTGTTTCTGCCCCGGTTCCGGCTGCGTCGGCAGTGTTTGCAACCTTTTCCGGCGAAGCTGCCGCCTGCTCATCTGCGGCTCCCGTTTCTCCGTCGGCGGTCTGAGCGCCTTCTGCATTCTGCCCTGCCGTTTCCGCAGCATTCTGCTTTTCTACATTTCCCTCCACCTGCTCTACCTTCACCTCTTTCGCCGTCTCCGCCGTCTGTTCCTCCGTAGACGCCGTCTGCTGATTCATTTGTGCTAACGCATTCTGCATGTCATTCATCTTCTGGTGATTCTGATAGGCTGCAAAGCCCAGCACAAAAACCACTGCCAGCAGCACAAGAGACGGCGTAAAGGAAGGAACTTTCTCTTTAGCTTCCTCCCCTGCCAGTTGTTTTCTGTAACTGCCCTCCCTGGGCTTTTGCTCCCCTCCGAAAAACTCTTTTCTCTTTTCTCCGCCTCCGAAAAATTCTCTGCGCTCCGTTCTCCCACTGTCAAAGGAACTTTTCTGTTCCCGCTCCGGTTCTTCTAAACTGCTCTGCTCAAAATAGATTCTTTCCTCTAAATCCAGGTCCTGCTGTTTTTGGGCGGGAGCTTCCGTTTCAAATACAAAAGTGTCCTCCCTGG
Source organism: Roseburia sp. (assembly GCA_017626625.1). Lineage (GTDB taxonomy): Bacteria > Bacillota > Clostridia > Lachnospirales > Lachnospiraceae > Roseburia. The sequence continues at coordinate 954 of JAGAIK010000391.1, read as the reverse complement.
GGCTTTCCTGCGGCGCCGGGCTCTTTTCCTCCTGATAATCCAGTATCGCCGGAATCCCCCTGCCGTAATATATGTAAAAACCGTCTCTTCTATATAAATGATTGTTTCTGCTGCTGTAAAATGCCTCTTCCTGCTCTAAGGAATCCATGAGAAACAATACCTGATGAATACCGCCAAAATGATTCTGATGGAGCCTTTCAATCCTTGCGGTAAGATTCGGCAACTGACCTTTGATATCCATCGCCCAGCCCACAATCACCATATCGTCATAATCTTTTTTCAGCTTTTTGTAGATGTACCCCCAGGTATTGTCATTCCACTGGGGCAGTTCCCCGTCGAAATTCATTTCCTCTAACCGGATTGCCCCCTCTATGAAGGTACACTGCCTGCCCGTAAAATTTTCAAATCTCCCCAGCAGAACATACGCCGCTTTTTCTAACTGCTCGTCATAGGGGTGCAGATATCTGTATACCCTGTCCTCCACATAAATTCTATCGCCGATATCCGGTTTTCCAATCTGTTTGATATCCTTTGGTAAGACCTTTTCTTTTGTAGGCTCGTAGTCTTCCTCCCGGATGATTTCTATCATGCCATTTCTCCTTTCTGAGGTCCTTTCTGTCCCTTTGGATGAAATGGTAGCACAGCCTGTCCGAAATTTTTGGTGGATTGTGGACGGTATTTTAAAAACTTTTCGACAAAAAAGGGAAGTGTCTGCCCTTATCCGAATGGCTTTGACACTTCCCCTTTGTTTTTCTTCCTATTTTACAAATGCTTTGACTTTTTTGTAGATTCCCTCTGCGTCAAGTTCATACTTATGAAGCAGTTCTAACGCCGGACCGGACTCTCCGAAAACATCATTGACACCGATTTTTAAAACTTTTGTGGGCGCTTCCTCGCACAGCACATCGCAGACAGCGCTGCCTAATCCGCCGATGACGGAATGCTCTTCCACGG
>JAGAIK010000390.1 GCA_017626625.1 Roseburia sp. | reverse complement strand
TGCGAGCTGGCGAATCAGTCGGGGGGCAGGCTGTTTTTAACGATGGTCGCCCACAAGAGCATTCATGAATATACCAGAAGCATTGACCCTTCCGTGAAAAATGCTTTCCGGGGCGTGGAGGGACGTATCAGTGAAATCCCCTTTGTGGTATCGGCGCAGAACAATTACGAGCTGATTGCAGATACCATAGAGAAAAAAGAACCGGAGTTTTCGGCGGTATACCAAAGCCTGTGTGAAAGGGACGGCTTCGGAGAACTGGTGGAGCGTTCCTTTGAGCTGCCCTGTTTTCTGGGACTGTTTACCGGAGCAGAATTTGAAAAAACGGTGGCGCGGGGCTGTTTCCCGCTGACGCCTTTAGGGGCGTATGCGCTGCTTCATATCAGTGAAAAGGTGGCGCAGAACGAGCGGACGATTTTTACCTTTTTAGCGGACGAGGGACAGGGCTGTCTGCCGTGGCTGCTACAGAAATATCCCAATCAAATCATAGGGGCGGACCGGATTTATGATTATTTTAAAGGGCTTTTCCGGGAGACGCAGGATGCACCCCAGATACATAATGAATGGCTGAAGGCGGAGTATGCCCTCAGCCGGACAGAGCAGGAGGCGGAACACCGGGTGATAAAGACGGTGGCTCTTATTCGAATGATAAACCGGGAGGACGAATTCCCGGCAAAGGATGGGGAAATCCGCCTTGCGGCAGGGCTTTCCGGGGAAGAATACCGTCTGGCAATGAAATGTTTGAAGGAGAAGGATATTTTAGTTTACCGCAGCAATACGGGGGTTTATGCCTTCCGCAACAATGTGGGCGTGGATGTGGAGAAAAAAATCGGGGATAAAATGACGGAGCTGCGCAGCCGCATTTCGTACTGTGAGGTCTTAAGGCGGGTCTGTGAAATGGATTTTGAACTGCCGAAGCAGTACAACAGACAGTATGCCATCACCCGGTATTTTCAGTATGAATACATGACAACGGAGATGTTTTTTGCGCTGGAACGCCCGGAGTATCTTTTTGAAGAAAAATTTTCGGACGGAAAGATGGTGGTGCTTATCAGTGAGACTCCTGTAGAGTTAGAAAGGGTGGAGGCACAGTTAGAAAAGCTGGGGGATATCAGGATTTTGGCACTTGTGTCGGACAATGGATTTTCCCTTGGAGAGCTTCTGTTAAAATACGAGGCGGTGCGGGCGTTAAAGTGCGACGCCGGATTTATCGAAGAAAACGTGCTGCTTCTACAGGAGTTAGAGCTTTGCGGAGAGGATATTGCCTTTGAAATCAATGCCCGCATGGAGGAGGATTTTCTGGCGCAAAACGGGCATGTCACAGTGCTGCGGGTAGGAAAGAAACCAGAGAGGTGCAGCAGTTCCGCAGAGTTTAACGGTATGCTCAGCGACATCAGCGGCAGATATTACGGTGCGTCCCCTAAGGTAAACCATGAGCTTTTGAACATTGAGCATGTGGGAAGCCAGTATCTTAGGGCGAGAAACGAAGTGGTGAGGAAGCTGTTAGAGGGAGAGGACTGTACCCGGTATGAGCGTGGGACAACCCCGGCAGCGATGGTGTACCGTGCGGCATTTTTCCATACGGCAGGCGATGCGGGCTGTCGGGAAATGAACCGGGAGATAGAAGCGTTTTTTGTCCGGTGCGCAGGGGAGCGGCAGAGTTTTGATACACTCTATGAGCGGCTGCAGGGAGAGCATATCGGGGCGAGAAAGGGAATCATTCCTCTGTTTCTGGCGAAAAAGCTTGCGGATGCCGAGGGGACGGCAGTGCTTTATATCGGCGGGAAGGAGTTGGAAATCAGTGCGGATACCTTAAACCATGTCAACGATTTTCCGGGGAAATACAGCCTGTATTTAGAGCCGGAGACAGCGGAAAAAGAGGGATATTTAAAGGCGTTGGAGGAACTGTTTGAGATTCCGGCGGTCTATTCTCTGTCAAAGCAGACCCGGCTGCTCCGCCTGGTGGAGGGAATGCAGAAATGGTACCGTTCCCTGCCGCAGTATGCCATGGTGACAACGGATTTTTCGCAGGAGGAAATAAAAAACAGCCTGCCGGAAGAAGAACCTGTAAAAAAAATAAGCGGCTTGCGGAATTTGCTGCGCAGGGCGGAGGTCAATCCCAGAGAACTGGTATTTGATAAGATTCCGGCATGTTTTGGAGCGGATTCCTATGAGGAAACAGTTGAGTTTCTGAGGCAGACAAAGCGGCTGCTTTCCGGGAAAACGGAAGTGCTTGCGGAACATGCGATTCGGGCGGTGAAACAGGAATTTGGCGTACCGGAACATGCGAATTTAAAGGCTTGTCTTTTGGAATGGTATGGATTGCAGGGGGAAGAGATAAAGCATCATGTGTTTTCCCAGTCTGCGCAGGGATTTTTGAACTATTTAGGGCAGCTTGCCACCAATGACGAGAGGGAGATTGTTTCCCGGATGTCCCGGATTCTGCTGGATATTTATTTGGAGGACTGGACGGATGAAACCATGGGGCGCTTTCAGGAGGAACTGCACCATCTTCGCTGTGAGGTGGAGCAGGCGGCACAGCAGAAGGACGCATTGGCAGGGGCAAGTCATATCATCTTAAGGGATGCAGCGGGGAATGAACTGGAAAAAAGTTATGCGGCGGACATTTCTGATTCCACCAGCCAGTATTTGAGCAACATGATAGGAGAGGCGTTGGAGGAATTTGGAGATACCCTGGAAATGGGACAGAAGGTGGCGGTGCTGGTGCAGGCAATCGAAGGGCTTTTGCAGGGGTAGTCTGCTACCCGGGGGAAACAGCCCATTTGCAGTTTTTAACGGGAGAGAAGCAAGGCAGTAAACCGGAAGGGTATGGAAAAAATGAGGGAAACTATGATATATCTGGACAATGCGGCAACTACATTTCCAAAGCCGGAGTGTGTCTACCGGGCGATGGAGGAAGCGGGCAGGAATTACGGAGTGAATGCCGGCAGGGGTTCCTATGCGCTGGCGAGGGAAGCGTCGGCTGTGATAGAAGAGACGAGAGAGTGGATAAAGTGCCTTTCAGGGGCGGATTCAGTAGCAGAGGTGGTGTTTACCCCCTCTGCTACTGTTGCGTGTAACCAGGTGTTTGGCGGGCTGGAATGGAAGAAGGAGGACGTGGTTTACGTGTCGCCCTTTGAGCACAATGCGGTAATGCGGGTGCTGCACCTGTTGCAGAAAAAGTACGGGTTTGCCATAGAGGAGCTTGCTTTGGAGGAAGAAACCTTAGAGCTGGATTTGGAAAAAATAAGGTTTCAGTTTCTTCGGAAAAAGCCCACGGTGGTGGCAGTTACCCATGTCAGCAATGTGACGGGGTATATTCTTCCGGTGGAAGAGGTGGCAAAGTCAGCGGCAGAACAGGGGGCTGTGGTGGTAGTGGACGGTTCCCAGGGGCTTGGGTTAGTCCCGGTCTGCCTGAAAAATCTGCCTGTGGATTTTTATATTTTTGCAGGGCATAAGACGCTTTACGGACCGGTGGGGACGGGAGGGTTTTTACAGTCCGGCAGAATTGCCCTAAAACCATATTTGGCAGGGGGAACGGGCAGCAGTTCTTTAGACCTTGAGATGTCTTACGATGTGACGGGGCTAGAGCCGGGCAGCCCGAATGTTCCGGCGATAGCGGGGCTTCGGGCTGCGGTGGTGGAGCTTTGCGGGGAGGCAGGAGGCATTGCCTGGGAGAAGGTAGCGGAGGTTTTGGAGAGGGAGCAGAGAATGGCGGAGTATTTGATTAATAGGCTGGGGAAAATTCCCGGTGTGAAGCTGTATCTGCCAAAGGACAGGAAACGCCGTGCCGGAATTGTGGCGTTTAATGTGGAAGGGTATCAGGCGTCGGAGGTGGGAATGCTTTTAGACGAGGATTACGGAATTGCGGTGCGGACGGGATACCAGTGTGCGCCGCTGATACACAAGCATTTGCAGACGGAGGAATTTTTGGGCGTGGTGCGTGCGGGCGTGGGACGTTTTACGACGGAAGAGGAATTAGAGGCGCTGGCGGATGCGGTGAGAGAGATTGCGGAAGGATAGAGGGAGGAGAAAGGTATGGAAATGAAAACCATAGACTTTAGGGATATTATTTACAAAATTGAAAGTGGAAAGATTTTGCTGCCGGATTTTCAGCGGGAATTTGTATGGAAAGAGGAAGAGCAGCAGAAAAAAATTGTGGCATCGGTGCTGGCAAAAATGCCGATAGGAAGTATTTTATTATTAAAGTCTAATCCCGATGAATACGCATGTAAATATATTGGCTGCCAAAAGAAGGTGGACACCCAGGGAATGTGTGGAGAAGTTGAATTTTTGTTAGACGGGCAGCAGAGAATGACAGTGCTCACAAATGTTTTTTCCAATGTGGTTCACGAAAAGTGTGATAAGGTGACGGATTTGATATCGCCGTCTCTGAAAAGGAGATTTTTTCTGAGGATTCCGAAATGGAGCAAATGTAAAGAAGAAAAGGATTTATTCGGCGTTCATAATTTTGCATTTCCGTTATCAGATTCGGGAGAACCGGATTTTTTGTCGGGTGAAATCCTTCCCTTTGTGGAATGTCTTGGATTTTTAAATAAGGACAGGAAGCCATATAACCCGCAGGAAGAATTGTCCACAGAATTAGATGATTTTTGCCTGACCTATAAGGAAGGATATCTGATACCGCTTTTTTTGCTGACTCCGTCCGGAAATGGTAAAAGAGAGCAGATGGAACTGCGTTATGAAATTATTATAGCGGGAATTGCAACTAAAATACGAAATGAGATTGAAAATTACTTCTTTGCCTGCGGGGGTGAAGTAGAAAAAGGGCGTTTTATTGATGAAATATTTGAAGAGGAAGCAGTGAGGGAAAAAATAAAACAAGATAATTCCTTGTTTCAGAAGAAGATGGATGAAAAGGAAACCCTCTGGCGAAGAGGAATTGCCAATTATATTGGTTCCTGTATTCAGAATGTTTCTATGAATACGATTGAAGTAGCGGCAGACAAACGGGCGAGGGCGATTGACATCTACGAAAATCTGAACCGGGGAGGTGTCAGTTTAGATACCTTTGATTTGGTTATGGCACGGGTGGCAAAGGTAAGTAAAGAAAATTTTTACCAGCGTATTGTTTCTTATATAAAAGCGGAAAAAAACTATAGTATCGTGGTTCTTCCGGATAATATAGTAGCAGAAATTGAAGAAAAAATTAGTAATAAAACCTATAATGCCACAATGAATACGGGTTGTTATAGTATGGAAAAAAATGAAATTACAACGAAATATATTGATGTGTTTTTAGATGTACTTTCTTTATATTGCCATAATCCTAACTTTGAGCCGGAAAGGTTTAAATCAGATGACATCAAGAAAAATAAAATTCTTGAATTAAGCCCGGAACAAATTGACTGCAATAGCGAAGCCGTGTGCATTGCTGTTGACAGGGCAATGTTTTTCTTTCAGAGCCGCTGCGGAATAAGAAATATTAGCATAATTAATTTCGCTAATATTTCTTATTCCGCAGC
>JAGAIK010000034.1 GCA_017626625.1 Roseburia sp. | reverse complement strand
TGATATTATCATCGCAGTTATCATTTACTTCTCTGCATTTTCCTTATTTGTGCGGGTAGTCATTACCAGAATGCAGAAAAAGAAAGAGGATGCAAAGACAGCGGAAAAAGGAGGTAAAAAATAATGGATACGTTATATCTGGTATTTCAGCAGACGATGTTTTTTACCATACCGTTGTTGTTAGTGGCGCTAGGCGGTATGTTTTCGGAGCGTTCCGGTATCATCAACATTGCCTTGGAGGGCATTATGATTATGGGCGCTTTCACCAGTATTTTATTTATTAATCTGACCCAGGATAAACTGAGCGGACAGGTACAGCTTTTGCTGGCAATCCTGATTGCGGCGGGAACCGGAATCATCTTTTCCCTGTTTCACGCTTTTGCGTCAATCAATATGAAAGCAGACCAGACCATCAGCGGTACGGCGTTAAATCTCTTTGCCCCGGCATTTGCCATTTTCGTGGCGCGCCGTGTGGGCGGCACACAGCAGGTGCAGTTTAAGAATACCTTCCGTATCGAGTCGGTTCCTGTGCTGGGGGACATTCCGGTCATCGGGGATTTGTTCTTTAAAAACACCTATATCACCACATATATTGGTCTGGCTATCCTGGTGATTTCTGTGATAGTGATTTATCACACCCGTTTTGGATTGCGCTTAAGAGCCTGCGGTGAGCATCCTCAGGCGGCGGATTCCGTAGGTATCAATGTCTATAAAATGCAGTATGCCGGAGTGATTATTTCCGGAGCATTAGGAGGACTGGGAGGACTGGTTTTCGTAGTGCCTACCTCCACAAACTTTAACGCTACCGTGGCAGGTTACGGTTTCCTTGCCTTAGCAGTACTGATTTTCGGACAGTGGCATCCGGTAAAAATCCTTGGAGCAGCCTTTTTCTTCGGTTTGATGAAAACCGTTGCGGCTTCCTATTCCGCAATTCCGGTGCTTGCTGCCAGCGGAATCCCAAGCTATATTTATAAAATGATACCATATATTGCAACCCTGATTGTCCTGATATTTACATCGAAAAATTCCCAGGCGCCTAAGGCGGAGGGAATCCCGTACGATAAGGGACAAAGATGATAGGGTGATTTACCTGGGGCAAATCACCCGGAAGAATGCAAAAGCAGCATTCTTCCAAATGAGAGTATGACAGGCAAATCATCTGGAAGAATGCAAAAGCGGCATTCTTCCCAGCCAAAAAGAGGAAAGGAATGGAGAAATGATAGATACAAAGTATTTTGACCATACGATTTTGAAGGCGGAGGCAACGGAGGCACAGGTGGCAAAAATCTGTGCGGAGGCATTGGAGAATGATTTTGCTTCGGTCTGCGTGAACCAGTATTACACGAAGTTTGTGGCAGAGAAGTTGAAAGGTTCTGACGTGAAGGTTTGTACGGTGGTAGGTTTTCCTTTAGGAATGTCGGAGACGAGGGTGAAGGCATTTGAGACGCAGGCTGCCATCGAGGACGGCGCCACGGAAGTGGACATGGTGATTAATGTGGGAGCATTGAAGGATAAAAAGTACGACTATGTGTTAAACGATATTAAAACCTTAAAGGAAGCTTGCGGAAAAGACGTGGTATTGAAGGTTATCATTGAGACCTGCCTTTTGACAGAAGAAGAGAAAATCAAGGCATGTGAGCTTTCCAAAGAGGCGGGAGCGGATTTTGTAAAGACCTCCACTGGATTTTCTACCGGGGGCGCAAAGGCGGAGGACGTGGCGCTGATGCGCAAAACTGTGGGTGAGGAGATGGG
>JAGAIK010000033.1 GCA_017626625.1 Roseburia sp. | reverse complement strand
GTGGATTTTCCCGCTCCGTTGGCTCCCAGTAAACCGTAGACGGAGTTTTCCGGAATTGCTAATGATACATGCTTCACTGCCTGCTGCCGCCGGAAGGTTTTCGACAGTTGGCTTGTTTCTAAAATAAAATCACTCATACAATCTTTTCCTTTCTTTCCTGTTTTCCGAAGGAATATGCGGGTGCTGCTCACTTTTTTTCCTTCTTCTAAAAATACAATAGCAGGCAATTCTAAGGATTTTATAAGGATTCTGATAAATTCAAGCATAAAAAAAAGACACCTATCCTTCTGTGAATAGATGTCTTTCCTTCCCTCTCTCATAAATGGTTAATCACATATTTTTCTTGGTACAAACCTGATTAATTATAAAAATAGCAGTTGCCAAGGATAAAATACTCGCCCCTCCAATCTCCTGTAGATATTTTTAATTTTACAAACCGTGCATTCTGAATATCCACATTAAAATGCACCGCTCCCGTTTCCGGTCTTATAACAGGTGATGTATAAACAAGGACATTATCCGCATATATCTGAAAAATTCCCGGTTTAGTAACGCTAGTTCCCGCTGCTATATCCCCTTCGAAATACTGGTATTCCCCCGCCAAATAAAAGGTTCTTGACGCCAAATCTGAACCAGACTTGCCAGAGCACATTACGAGTGCATTAGTATAAATTACCTTTAAACTATCTACAACACTTGTATATCTTGTCAAACTCTCACCATAATAATCATATAAATATTTTCCCTGTCCCCCATCATAATCATACAACGCCAGTTTCACCGTCACCTGTGCCTGGCAAATTGCCTTATTTCCGGCATTATCCACTACCTGCACTGTATACAGACCATTATTTGTCACCATAAAGGTTCTGGTATCTGTTATATTCACTGCCTCATTAAACTTCGAGCTATTTGCATCATCCACACCGCCTGCAATCCACTTGACACTTCTAATCCCGCCTGCATCCTGGGCATTGACAGTAACTACTACACCACCGCTGACCTTACTCTGACTTAAGCTGACAGATGGCGCTGTTTTATCAATATTCGTAACAGTAATTCTTTTTATAGCTGCATTCCCAGCTTTATCCATTACTCTTACAGAATATATCCAATTCGAAGTGACTTTTTTCTTTTTCTTCTTCGTAATATTGCTTGCGTTTTTCCAATATTTGTCCGCTTTCTTCTTAATGTTTCCTTTTTTAATCAAAATACTTTTTATTCCAGACTTGTCCGATGCTTTTACCATAATATTGACACCTCCCCTTGTATAAGAGGTCTTATTCAAATAGAGTGTCACACCAGGTGCCTTCTTATCTTTCTTTGCTGCCTGTACTGTCACATTTCCCACCTCACCAAATACAACCTGCATCACCATCAAAAGTATTAAAAATAATGCACCTGCCCTGTACCATCTTTTCTTTGTGTTCTTTTCTCTCATAACTTTTACCGCCATTCCTCTCTCCAATCCGTAATTTGTTGTCTTTTATTATAATACTATTTTATAGTATTTTCAATGATTATTATTCTAGTTTCTAGTACTCACAGGCAGACTTTTTCCAATCCAAATATAATGAAATACATACGGCTGAACTTACCGGACATACTGTGATTAGAAAAAGGATGTGAAAAAATGGCTTTTGGCGATAATTTATTAGAATTACTTGAAGAACGAGACATCTCCCAAAAAGAATTTGCTTCTATGATTAACATTGCAAAAACTACACTTAACGGTTATATCAAAAATAAGCATGAGCCTGATTTCAAAACAGTAAGAGCAATGGCATCCGCCTTAAATGTATCAACAGACTATTTACTTGGACACCCCCAGTCCTCCATTCTCAGTAAACAGGAAACACTTCTTCTTGAACGCCTAAGACGCATGTCACCAGAGCAGCAAAGCATTATTTTTGATTTAGCAATGGTCATCGATAAGCGGACGGAACAAAAATCTCCTAAGAAAAACAGTTAATCAGAAAGTGTACTATATAAAGAAGCAATCACATGACAGAACAGATTTTAATTGTGGACGACGAAAAAGAAATCGCCGACTTGATGGAAGTATATTTGCAAAATGAGGGCTACTGCGTTTTTAAATTCTACAACGCCGGGGACGCTCTCGACTGTATCCGGACGGAAAACTTAAGCCTTGCCCTCTTAGACGTCATGCTGCCGGACATGGACGGCTTTACCCTCTGCCGGGAAATCAGAAAGGAACATTTTTACCCCATCATTCTCCTGACTGCCAAGACAGAGGACATGGACAAGATTACAGGGTTGACCTTAGGGGCGGACGATTATATCACAAAGCCTTTTAATCCCTTAGAGGTTGTGGCAAGAGTCAAAACCCAACTGCGCCGTTATACCCGCTACAACCGGGCGGAGGGCGCTCTGTCAGAATCGGACGAATTTGCCCTCCGGGGGCTTTCCATCTCCCGCAGCAGCCACAAATGTTCCCTGAACGGGAAAGAGCTTTCCTTAACTCCCATTGAATTTGATATTCTCTGGTATCTCTGTGAACATAAGAAGTGTGTCGTCTCATCGGAGGAATTGTTCGAGGCAGTGTGGGGTGAGAAATACATAGACAACAATAATACCGTCATGGCGCATATCGCAAGGCTTCGGGAAAAAATGGGGGAGCCTCCCCGCAAGCCGAAATTTATCAAAACCGTCTGGGGAGTGGGATATACCATTGAATAAAAATAAGCATAAAAATGACGATTACAAACAATTAAAAACCAAATTATTTTTTAACACCTTTGCCCTGTTAGCGACTTCTTTTCTGGCTGTATTTTTCCTTTATGACTTTATTATCTTTGGACGCTTTGCTAACAGTGTTGTGGCATTTTTACAGTTTTTTAACGGGGATTACGACCTCTCCTTAGACATTTATCAGCGGGTATTCCGCAACTATGCTACCCTTTATTTTGTGCTCGCCATTATCGTAATTTTTGCCGTTGCACTGCATATTTACCTTAAATTTTTTACCCGGTATTTTAACGAGATAAACCGGGGAATTGATGCGCTGCTTACGGAGGGATCAGAGGACGTTTCCCTCTCCCCGGAGCTTAATGCCACGGAACGGAAAATCAATTCCATCAAACACACCCTCTCCCGGCGGAAACAGGAGGCACTTCTTGCGGAACAGCGGAAAAACGATTTGATTGTCTATCTCGCCCATGATTTAAAAACTCCTCTCACCAGCGTAATCGGATATTTAAACCTGCTGAGGGATGAACCACGGCTCTCCTTAGAGCTTCGCAGCAAGTATACGGGAATTGCCTTAGAAAAAGCGGAACGGTTAGAGGATTTAATCAACGAATTTTTTGATATTACCCGCTTCAACCTCACCACCCTGACCCCGGAATTTGAGCGCACCAATATCAGCCGGATGTTAGAGCAGATTGCCGATGAATTTCTGCCTGTCCTCTCGGAAAAGGAACTGACCTGGGAATTAGACCTTACCCCGGACATGACGCTGCTGTTAGACCCCGGCATGGCGGAACGTGTTTTTGACAACCTGATTCGGAATGCCATCAGCTACAGTTACCCGAAAAGCACGGTTTTTCTTTCCTTAAAGCAAGCTGAAGCTATGGCGGAAATCCGCATCAGAAACCATGGAAAAACCATTCCGCCGGAAAAATTAGAGCATATCTTTGAACAGTTTTACCGTCTCGATTCCTCCCGCTCTTCCGCCACCGGGGGCGCCGGACTTGGGCTTGCCATCGCAAAGGAAATCGTCACCCTCCACGGCGGCAGCATTGAGGCGGAAAGCGAAAAAGAAAGTATCCTGTTTACAGTGAGATTTCCCATGGAAGCCTCCTAAGAAAATCCTGTGGTTTTCGTCATAAAATCGTAAGGTTTTCCGAAGAGAAAATGCAGAAACAAAACACTCTGTTCTGGTACACTTTTTTCGTAAGGAGGTTTCATATGAAAAGAGAATATTCTATCACATTATCACTGTTTCTGCTTTATGTCGCTTTGCTGACATGGATTATTTTGTTTAAAATGAGTTTTTCTGTCTCCGGGCTGAGCCGGATACGCAGCGTCAACCTCATTCCTTATGGAGCCTGTGTTTTTATCAATGGGAAACTGGATTTTGACGAAATTTTTTCTAACATTCTTGCCTTTGTTCCCATCGGCGTTTATGTTTCGATGCTAAAGCCCCGCTGGTCCTTCGCAAAAAAGCTGCTGCCTGCTTTTGGAATCAGTCTTATTTACGAAGTCATGCAGTTTGTGCTTGCCATCGGAGCTTCTGACATTACAGATTTGATTAACAATACGCTGGGCGGGCTGATTGGCGTCCTTATCTTTGGGCTTCTGCAAAAAATATTTGGTGAAAAGACCTGTAAGATTCTTTTAGGTCTGGCAGGTGTCTGTACCATTTTACTGCTGGTACTGATTGCAGTACTATTGATTGCAAATTTATAGCCTGTGTTTCCCTCAGCTTTCCCCTATCTCGTAGCGCCCCTCCCCGAAATCCACCGTTAATGCCGCAGTGGCGCCATGATTTTTCCAGACAATCCGAAGAACCCCTTCCTGTTCTTCCACGCTAACCTCAGCTCCCTCTTCGAAAGCCCTGCAGGTATTTCGGAACCGTATCATTTCCAGTTGCTTTTTTACCACGTCCTTTTTCAGTGCAGCCCGCACTTCCTCTGCGGTGAGATTGGTTCTGTTGATTTCCTTATGTCCGGCTTCCCCTGCCCTTTTCACCGCCTCACAGTCATTTTTCCCGGCAAAGAAATCCAGATACCATATCTGAGGTTTTCCCGGCATAAATAACTGAATTGCCCGCGCCATCAGAAGCTTCTGCTCCGACTCGCCAAGTGCACTGAAATAAGCTGCATTTACCTGATAATAAACGTTTTTCTGTCCGTGGAGATTCTTCACAACACCGCCGCGCTCCACAATTAAATCAATCAGGTTCTGAATATCCTTTTCCGGCAGAAGCCCCTTTAAATCCAGCATGGGAATCCCGTCATGGCAGCCCAGCATATTTACGGTTTTAATGTTATTTTCAAGAAGCTCCTTCGCCCATGCCGCCAGGTAACAGCTCCGCCGGTTCTCAATGGCATCTAACACAAGCCCCGGCAAAAAGAAATCATAGGTCATATATCCTTTGTCGGAAAGCTTTTTATAAATCTGTTCCTCATATGCGGCATGAATCTCCGGCAGCAAAGTAAGGTGATACGGCTCTGCCAGTTCCCGAATCCGGTTGAGCAGCTCCCAGGTTCCCGGTTCGTTTAAGAAATTTTTTTCTCCCGGCTCCTTCGGCGCATAGGCAAAGGCATCCAGTCTCACAATCTTTGCCCCGTAGGAGGCAATCTTTTTTAATGTGTCTCTGTAAAAATCCCATACCTTCGGGGATTTGATGTTCAAATCCATTTGCCCCAGATAGCCAAAATCACGCTCCTCCTGATAGAAGGTATTCCAGTAGGGAACCTTTTTGCCGTCGGGAAATTTCACCATCAGGATAGGAAGCCCCGGCTTTCTGAAAAACATATTTTTTAAATATTTCTCTTCCGGCTGTATATAGCCCTCTTCCGTGACGGAACCGCAGCCCTCCCAGAACTCATTCCAGTTGATAAAGAAATCCTTATATTCCGACTGCTCCCCGTGCCGGATGAGGTCTTTAAACTGGGGCGACTGGGCGGAGGCATGATTTAATACAAAATCAAGCTTTAAATCAATCTGCAGTTTTTTCAGTTCTTCTAAATCCTTCCGGTCTGCCAGTTCCTCATTCAAATCATAGTCAATAACCGAAAATCCCCTGTCCAAATCCGAATGATAAATGCTCGGCAAAATATAAAAAGAACCAAAGACATCCTTCATCTCCTCCTGACCGAGAATTGACACAATATCCGACAGTCTTCCTCCCATGCTGTCCGGATACGCATTTAACATAGGTTTATTGTTCATAAATACCACCGTCCCTGCCTATTACGATTTTTGCTTTTTTCGCCTGCTCTAAAAGCTTTTTCTGCTCAATCTCAAGTACCGTTCCTATCAGCTCGCTGGCTGCATTTTCGTCCCTGTTGCGCCTTATCCTTTTCTGCAATGTCTCTTCCGGGGTGCTGTCGATATAAACGGACAAATCTACTCCGGTCAGAAATTCACTTCCGCCGTGGGTCCATTCCACAAGGAGTACCGGAATATCCTGAAAATCCGCAGCTTCATAGCGGACATCGCCTTCTTCCCGCCCCATGATTCTCAACGGAACAGACGTCTTGCCTGCCTTAAACTCCGCAATCACTTTATTCACCTCGTCAAATGCAATTTCCTCCGGCGTTCCCAGATATTCCGTCAATCCGGCGATGCCTCTTTCTTCATAAATTCTCTGTCTTTCCGCATCATTGCATTTCGGAACCCTTTTGGGATAATTGTCCCCGGCAAGCACATAACAGCCTGTTCCGTCATTCAGAAAATACTGGCTGACCAGGGAAGCTAATGTCGTTTTTCCGCTGCCGGAACCGCCGAAAATGCTGATTACCGTTTTTTCCCCCTGCGCAGGAATATGCTTCTTTACGACTTCGTATAAATTCTTTGCCAAATCCATTTCCGTCAGTTCTATCTGATATGCCTCATATTCCTGTTTCGGGAAAGGAAGAAGGATTCCTGTTTCCATCAATGCCGCTCCGGTATACAGGCGCCCTGTAGCATGATCCAGATACTCTGCCTCTTTCTTAAGACCTTTCAGCTTCACATAGGTGGCTGCCATGTTCCCCTGTACCTCAAGTCTCACCACGTTCACAAGCGCCTGTTTTTTGTCCTCTGAGACAAACATCCAGGAAGAATATTCCTCCGTAAAAGGATTAGAAAGCCGATAATACTCGCCCTGGCATATCAGTTTTTCATATTTCTTATAGGTCTGAATCTGCTCCCGGACAACCGCTTTTTCCTCCTCACTTAAAAGCGCCGGATTCATCTCATATCCAAAGGTTCCTGCCATGGCAGTGATTCCTCTGGTATTCAGGCTGGTGATTCTCCCGGTCTGGTGGTTTGGAACAGCAGACACATGGGAGCCCACGACTGAAATGGGATAGAAAAAGGAGGAGCCGTACTGGATTTTTGTCCTGTTTATGGCATCCGTATTATCACTGCACCAAATCTGCGGCGTATAGTACATCATTCCCGCGTCGAACCTTCCGCCGCCGCCGCAGCAGCCCTCCAGCAGGATATCCGGGTATTTTCGGGTCAGATTCTCTAAGAACTCATACAGCCCCAGCACATAATCATAGGTCAGATTCCCTGCATAGACATCTGCCATGCTCCGGTTCATATCCCACTTAATGTATTCAATATTTCCCTGATCTAGGATGGCGCAAATCTGTCCGAAAACATAATCTCTTACTTCTTTTCGTGAAAAATCAAGAAGCAACTGGTTTCGCGACCGGACAGGCGCTCTGTTTTTCGTTTTTATCGCCCAGTCGGGATGTTTTCTGTACAAATCGCTGTCCTCATTTACCATCTCAGGCTCAATCCAGATTCCGAATTTTACCCCCAGGCTGTTAATGCTGCGAATCAGCTCTGCCAGCGTACAGCCCAGTTTCTCTTCGTTCACGTACCAGTCCCCCAGGGATGAATTATCATCATTGCGTCTGCCAAACCACCCGTCGTCCATGACCACCATGTCAATTCCAAGGGCAGCCGCTTCTTTCGCCAGACCAATGATGGTGTCCCCGTTGAAGTCAAAATAAGCGGCTTCCCAACTGTTAATCAATACCGGTCTTTCGGTATTCACATAGTTTCCCCTGCATACATGGTTACGGATGCAGGAATGGTATCTGTGGGACAGTTCGGCAAAACCATGTTCAGAATAAGACAGGATAACCTCCGGCACTGTAAATTCCTCCCCCGCCTCTAAAGGGTACGAAAACAGCTCATCACTCAGCCCCATCAGCAGTCTGGTCTGATTTATCTGGTCTTTTTCCACCTCACACAGGAAATTTCCGCTGTATACAAACAACATTCCATAGCAATCCCCAAAATCCTCCGTGGTATTCCTGTCCGCTAAAATAACAGAGGGATTGTACTGATGGCTTGAGGTTCCCCTTCTGCTGCCAAAAGACACCGTATCATGTCCCACCGGGGTGCGCTCCGCATTTCTTTCCATGGCATGTTTTCCGTAAAATTTCACCACGTCAAAATCCCCTGAGACAAAATCCAGACAGGCGGCTGCGGCTTTCCTGACCGTAACCCTCTCTTTCCCGGTATTGCGGACGACGACGCTTCTTGTGATGATATCCGCCTCTTCTAAGACGCCGTATAACAGAATTACCTCTACTCCGCTGACGCTGTCCTCCAACACAATCTCCAACGTCTCCGCTTCCTTCTCGTCCGCCCATACCGCCGGAAGCCCCTTTAAGCGGTACTTCCCTCTCCTTTTCTCATAACGGGAAAATTTAAGCCTGCAGCACTCGGAACCGTCCCCATTCTCTATGTTCAGGGCATAATTCCTGTAATCACCGGTGCCAAGGGTGGGGTATTCCTGGGGCAGCGTATCCAGAGAATAGGTTCTGTCATTTCCCGCTTCATAGGGCTGCCCGGAATATCCCCTGTCGGCATAGGCCAGCGCATAGTCCATCAGCCCTTTATTGGCAGCGCCGTAGTATAAATGCAGTAAATATCCATAGCGGTCTACCATCATCTGATACGTTGTATGTTTTGTATGTAAACTGAAAATTCTTTTGTTGGGATTATAAACAACTGCCATCTCTTTCACCTATCCTTTCACTGCTCCGTTTGCCACTCCGTTTAATATCTGTTTCTGGCAGATGATATAAAAGACAAGAATGGGAATCAATGCCAGAAGATACGATGCAAACGCCAGATTGTAATTTGTGCCGAACTGCGTCTGGAAATTAAGCTGTGCTAACGGCAGTGTATTCTGTCCTGTCCCGGACAAAATTACCAGCGGCGTCATGACATCATTCCAGGTGCCAAGGGCTGTAAGGATTGCCACCGTAGCGTGCATAGGCGACATCATGGGAAATACAATCTTCCAGAAAGTTTTCCATGTGCTGGCTCCGTCAATGTCTGCAGCCTCTTCTAACGCCATGGGAATGTTTTTCATATATCCCGTATAAAGCAGCACATTCATCGGCATATAAAATACCAGATACAAAAGGATTACCCCTGCCCGGTTTCCTAAGCCCATCTGTGCAGTCTGTTTTACCAGCGGCATCATAAGAATGGAAAACGGAACAAACATACCGCTGACAATATACAGGTAAATCACGCGGAAGCTCTTTTTCTTTGCCATTCCCCTGCCGATGACATAACCCGCCAGGGAATGAAGCAGCACCGCTAAGACAATGGTTGTAAGCGTAATGAGAAGGCTGTTTCCCAAAGACCTCCAGAAATCCGTCACCTCCATCGCCTGCCGGAAGTTATCGAGGCTCCATTTTGCCGGAAACGCCAGGGCGCCTGCCACATCATTAGTCATTTCACTTGGCTGCTTAAAAGCAATGATAACTGCCATATACAGCGGGAAAAAAACAGTAACGGTTCCCAATATCAAGACAATCGTCAATACCCAGTTTGTTTTTTTCTTCTCCTTCATTATAGCTGTTCCTCCTTTTTATTCATGACTGTCATCTGGAAAATGGAAATTGCCACAATCACCAGAAAGAAAATGACTGCATTGGCGCTCTGGAAACCAAATTGTCCCCCGTCCATTCCGTTTTTATATATGAGATAAGAAATAGATTCCGTACTCTGTGCCGGTCCTCCTTTGGTCAAGGAAACAATCTGGTCGAATACCATCAGGAAATTTTTGGTGCTGAGCACCAGATTGATGGTTACAAAGGGAAGCACTAAGGGCAGCGTCACTTTCCAAAATTCTTTCCATTTGCTTGCCCCATCTAACATACTGGCTTCATATACATCCTGCGGAACCGTCTGAAGTCCTGAAATATAAATGATGGTATTCATCGCCACCGCCTGCCACACACCTACAATCAGCACTCCAATCCACGCATATTTTTCACTGGCAAGAATACTGTTCTGTAAAAAACCAATGCCAAACATATCTCCCACCGCCGGAAGGATATAGGTAAATATAAAGCTGAAAATATAGCCAATCACCAGTCCGCCCAAAATGTTGGGTACAAAATAAATCCCCCGCAGCGCGCTCTTAAAACGTATCTGACTGTTTAATCCAAGCGCCATGATTAAGCTGATGACATTTACCAGAACGGTTCCCGCCAGCGCATATTTAAAGGTAAAAAGATAACTTTTTCCTACCCTGGCATCCGTAAAGAGGTCCATATAGTTTCTGAATCCCACATAATCATAGGTGCCGTAGCCCCTGTAGTTTGTAAAACTGTAAATGACGCCTTTTATCATCGGCAGCGTGTTGAAGGTAAAAAACAAAATCAATACCGGTATCGTCACTGCCCAGAACGTTTTCTCCCTGTTTGCCATCTTCCTTTTCATTGAACTTCCTCCTCTTCCTGCTGATACTGCTGTACTTTTCTGATTAAATCCCTGTTATAGCGCTTCCAATCCGTATCAAACCGCTGTAAAAAGGTATCCACTGCATGTTCGCTGTCATCTAACAAAAACGTCTGTATCATGGCATCCACACTCATTTCACTTGGATAATGGTGGTCCTGATAATCTGTCATTCTGTCATTTTCAATATAATCTTTCATGCCTTCGAGTTCCTTGGAAAGTTCAAATTCCCCCATTTTGCAGCTAATGCCGCCCTGACTGTCAAGATAAATCTGAATGGTTTCATCTTCGTATAAAAAGCGGAGCACCTCATATACCGCTTCTTTGTTTTCGGTGTTCTTCATCACACAAAACTGTAAATCAATCCCGGAATTTAAGACATTATCCTCTTCCCTCTCATTTGCCGGAAACGGAAACGAGCCGATATTCATGTCCGGATTCACCGACTTAATCTGAGGGATTGCATAGCTCCCGATGGGGTACATCGCCGACTGTCCTCTGGCAAAGGCAGTGCAGGCATCATTGTAGCCGTAGGCATAGGGATTAGGCTCGGCATATGCAAGCAGGTCTTTCATTTTTTCCGCCGTCTCCCGATAGGTTTCCGAAAAGGTAGTATTTCCCATATTTACCTGGCTGCAGGTATCGGAATCGGTCAAGCCCACTGCCAGGGCATTCCAGGGTGCAAGACATGTCCAGGTATCCTTATACCCCAAATAGATTGGCTGTATCCCGCTGGCATCAATCTCTTCACATAAAGCGGTAAATTCCTCCCAGGTTTCCGGTATCTCCCAGCCATGCTCCTCAAACATATCCTGGTTGAAAAGAATACCTGCCGCATTGGCAGCGTAAGGCAATGCGTAAATCCCCTCCTGTGGAATAAATTCCAGTTCCTTATCCATATCCAGATAGGACTGTTTCACCATTCCGGTTTCTTCTAAATCTGAAATGTCCATAAATAAATCCGCATCCAGAAAATTAGAATAATTGATATCCCCGCCAATTCCAACAATATCCGGATAATCCTCCCGGATAAATCTTGTTTTCAGAATGGTCATGGCTTCATTGGGAGAATCAATCGTTAAATGAATATCATCATGCGCCTCATTAAAGCGCTCCGCTATCTCCTCAAAAGCTTCTACCGCCTCCGGCTTATAGGAGACCAGTTCCACTTCCACTTTACCGCTCGCTTCACTCTGCCCACAGCCGGCAAGCCAGGCTGCGCCAAGCGCAATCCCAACTGCTGCCGGTATTCCTTTCATAATCCTTCTTTTTGCCATATTCTCTCTCCTTTTCACTGAATTTCGTTTTCTGCTTTTGTTATTATGGATTATAACATTCCAATATGCTATCTATAAATAGCGGCATTTTCCTGTTTTTATGCCAAAATGCTTTATTTTGTGCTATAATATCATATGATGACGCATTATGGTATAAAGCACCAGGAGGAGCATAGGATGAGCAATACATTTTTTAATATATTTCCCAGTGAAAATTTTATTGATTTAGGAATGTACCAATATGGCTATGAGCAGTGTACGCCGGGGCATTCTTTCGGACCCGTTGCACGGAATCACTATCTGTTCCACTATATCCTTTCCGGTACCGGGACGCTTATGGCGGATAATGCAAAAGGAGAAACACAGACCTATTCGATTAAGAGCGGACAGGGATTTGTGATTTTTCCGGGACAGATAACAACCTATTTTGCTGACCAAAATCTGCCCTGGGAATACGTGTGGATTGAATTTGACGGGCTCCGGGTAAAAGAAGCCCTTGACTTGACGGAGCTTTCTGTCGATCAGCCTGTTTACCGCTCCCACTCCAAAGATTTGCGTGAGCAATTACAGGAGGAAATGCTTTATATTGTCCGGCATCCAAAGGAATCTCCCTTTCATCTCATCGGACATCTTTACCTGTTTTTAGACTGCCTGACCCGGTCTGCGCAGGCAAGGAAACTGACCCCCAGTGGGAAAATGAGCGACTACTATATCAAGGAAGCCATCAATTTCATTGAACAGAATTTTCAGAATAACATTACCATTGAGGATATTGCGGCAGTCTGCGGAATCAACCGCAGCTATTTTGGAAAAATTTTCCGCAATTCGGTCGGCCGTTCACCGCAGGAATTTTTAATCCATTACCGGATGGTAAAAGCGACCGAATTATTAAAGCTGACCTCCTTATCCATTGCAGAAATCGGTTCTGCTGTGGGATACGAAAATCAGCTTCATTTTTCACGTGCATTTAAAACCATATACGGCGTATCTCCGAGAGAATGGAGAAATCAACATAAATAATCTACCGTCCTCCCAGCAATCCGCTAAACCAGTCGCTCAGACTATTGACTTTTTCTGTCATTCCGTCCACCGCCATTGAAAATTCATCGACGCTCTCTAAAAGCCCCTGGGTTTCTTCAATGGCGTCATTGACGGACTGCATATCAATCTCTTCCACCTTCTGCGCCACATCTTCCATAGAGGCTGCCATACGGTTCATATGTCCCACCAAAATGCCGCCTCCAATGAGAAGCACCACCACCATCACAGCAAGACAAGCGCTGATAATTTTCTGCATCAAAAGCTGTTTTTTTGTAAGTTCCAATAATTCTTCCATTTTTACCTCCATGTGCATAAATTTTATGCTCTTCTTTTCTGCTCTTTCCCAATTTATGACACAGTTGCCATATCATGACCGTTATTCTTCCATATATTTGCTGCTCAAAAGCGCCTCCCTTGCCACGGAAACTGCCTTTTCCACACTTCCCGCCTCAAAGGGATTGCTCAAGTTTGCATAACGCAGCGTCTCTAAATAGCTCATGCTGCCGCCGCATTTGCAGAGCTTCAGATAATCTTCCCATGCCGCCTTGTGGTTCTCTAAATCCTTCTTTTTAAACTCCATGGCTCCCATGGTGGTTAAGGTATAATTAATATAATAGAAGGGGTAAAGGTAAATATGAAGTTTGTGATACCAGAAGCCTCCCCGGTCAAAGAAATCGTCTGCATCATATTTCCGCCACGGCATATATTTTTCCTCTAATTTCTTCCATTCTAAGGTACGCTCCTTCGGTGTCAGCGAAGGATTGGCATAACAGATATGCTGAAACTCGTCCACCGCCACACCGAAGGGCACAAAGGTGATTGCCTCCTGCAGATGAGCGAAACGGAATTTCTCCGCATCCTCTCCTAAGAACTGCTCCGCATAAGGGTAGGCAAACTGCTCCATCGCCATGGAGTGGATTTCTGCGATATCGGTAGAACTCATATAATAGCTTATCACAGGCTGATTTCTCATTGCCATGTAACCCGCAAAAGCATGACCTAATTCATGGCTCAATACCTGCATGTCAAAAATAGTCTGGTTAAAGCAGGAGAATACAAAAGGCGCTTGATAAACCGGCAGAAATGTCATGTAGCCCGTGGAAGCCTTTCCCGGTTTATTTTTCAAATCCATCAGCTCATGCTCTATCATAAAGTCAATAAATTCCCCGGTTTCCGGGCTGATATCATGATACATTTTCCTTGCCTGCTCCACCATGAAATCATCATCCCCTGCAGGAACGGCATTTCCGTCGGAAAACACCCGTTTTTCATCATAAAACATCAGCTCATCCACACCCAGCCGCTTTTTCTGCGCTTCATAGAGCCGGCTGCAGAGCGGAACGATAACCTCCTGCACCTGTTTGCGGAAGGATTCCACCTCTTCCATGCCGTAATCCGTTCTCCCCTGCTGCAAATAGCCCACCGGAATAAAATTCTCATAGCCTAAATTTTTCCCCATCTGGTTTCTTATGGTGATAAGCTCCTGCCAGATTTCCTCTAAGCGCTCCTCATGCTGATGATAAAAATCAGAATAAGCCTTCACTGCCGCCCGGCGCAT
>JAGAIK010000389.1 GCA_017626625.1 Roseburia sp. | reverse complement strand
TATCACCCACACGGGTATCCCTGACATTTTTAATGCTGGCACAGAGATACCCTACCATGCCCGCCGATAATTCCTCGCAGGGAATAAACTGCCCGGCGCCAAAATAGCCCACCTCCGTCACGTCGGATTTTGCTCCGGTCGCCATCATCAAAATCGAATCCCCCACCTTCACCGTTCCTTCTTTGATACGGCAGAACACGATAACTCCCTTATAGGAATCGTAAAGCGCATCAAATATCAGTGCTTTTAACGGTGCCGCTGCATCTCCTGTGGGAGCCGGGATTTTCTCCACAATCTGCTCTAACACCTCTTCAATATTTAAGCCTGTCTTGGCGGAAATCTTTGGCGCATCGGAAGCCTCAATTCCAATCACGTCCTCAATCTCCTGAATCACTGCCTCCGGCTGGGCGCTGGGTAAATCTATCTTATTGATGACCGGCATGACGTCAAGGTCATGGTCTAACGCCAGATAAACGTTGGCTAAGGTCTGCGCCTCCACCCCCTGGGCGGCGTCCACCACAAGGATTGCCCCGTCACAGGCGGCAAGGCTCCGGGACACCTCATAATTAAAATCCACGTGTCCCGGCGTGTCGATAAGGTTAAAAATATATTCCTCCCCGTCCTTCGCCTTATAAATAATGCGGACTGCCTGGGATTTGATGGTGATTCCACGCTCCCGCTCTAACTCCATGTTGTCGAGCACCTGTGCCTGCATCTCCCTGCTGGTCAGCGTTCCGGTGCGCTCTATGATACGGTCGGCAAGGGTTGATTTGCCGTGGTCGATATGGGCTATAATACAAAAATTACGAATTTTACTCTGGTCGATTGACATGTTGTTTCCTCCTGTCCTGCCCCGGCTTATAAAAATACAGCAGAAACCGGGGTTACTTCCTGTATTATAAGGGATTGTGATAAGGCGCGTCAATCTTTTCCTCGAAAACCGGGGTTTGCCGCTTCCTGATGCCGGGTTCCGCAGGGCAGAAAAAAAGCCTGACACAGGATATGATAGCAATCTTTCATCTCCTGCCTCAGGCTTATTTGTTATTTCTTCCTTATATAATTACCACGTTTTTTCAAGAGTCAGATTATAGTCCACCGCATATGGGTTGTCCGCCCTGCCTTTTAAATCCTCATAAACAGCACGGCGTTCGTCCGAACTTTCCTGTCCCCAGTATTCATAACCCAGCAGATAGCTCTCCACCATCTCGTCCCAAGAGGTAAATTCCGGCTGAATCTGCTGTGCAATCTCCAACGATTTATCTAACGCTTCCGTCTCGGTATAGTACCCGGCAAGGTAATAGAAACTTAACAGGTTCATGGCACGACAGTAATCCCAGCCTGCAATAGCTTTTGCACCGTTCTGTTTATAAGCCTCATATGCGCTCGGATAAAATGACGCATAGAAAGCCACCTCGTCCGAATCGTAAGTGAAGTTTTCCTCTAAGAAAGCGGTTTTTCCCTCATCATCCAGTTCAAAAAAGCCGCCCTGTTCCAGATACTCCATCTCCTCTGCAAAGCTGGCACGGTGTCCCTCATTCAATGCCCAGTCCAGAGTCTCATCTGCGGAGGCCCGGTCCGTCACACCCCACCATTCGCTTAGGGACTGCTGTTCTAACTCCTTCGTCTCTTCATTTGCCGCAAGCCCTGCAAAACGGTTGTAATCCCAGCCGTTCATCTCTGTCAGCACCGCGTAGGAGGCATTGAACCAGCGGACGGTATCTGTAATTTCCACTGTGGTAGAATCCTCTTCCTCCGGCGCCTGCTCCGCAAATTTAGAACAGCTTGCCTTCGCATTGGCTATCACATCGTCATTCATGGTGTAAGCAACAAACATCACTGTATACCAGGCATAATCCGTCTCTCCGTAAACAACATAGGAATCTGCGGCAGTGCTGCCCACCTGAATCGTCACGGTCTGGGCGCTTACATTTTCCATGCCCGGAATTTCCGGCGCCTCCGCCTCTGTCTCCCCGGAAATGCCATAGGTTTCCGCTACCAGAGATTTCATATTCTCCATATCCTCTGCCATACGGTTTACTCCCTTTTTCGGGAACTGCAGCAAATACAAAGCCTCCCTGCCGTCCGGACTGCCCGCAAACAGCCAGCCTTCATACTGTCCCTCCTCGTTTTCCCAGCTTTTGTCCAGATAAATCGACGCACTGCCGTCCGGAGAAGTAAACTCCTGCATATCTGCAAGACGCTCTTCCTCTGTCTTAGCTCCGCCGCAGCCCTGCACGATTGTAACCGCCAGCGCCATCATAACGCAAAGGGCTGCTTTTTTCATCCATTTGATTTTCTTTTGCATAAACTTCGTCCTCCCTGTATCTTTCCGATACTTTTTCCTTACTGCGCTCCTGTTTTCTGTTACTTTTTTACCACAAAAGCACTGTAATGCTATTAGTATATTCCAGGGATTCCATTTTTGTCAAATTATTTCATTACTTTTTTCCTATATTTTCCCCGGTATTCTCACCTTTCACTACACCTGTTCCAGCAAATGCACCAAAATCTCCGCCACAGAAGTCATCTCAAAAATATTTCCGTATTCCCCGCAACTGTGCACCTCGTTCATAGAAGGCGCCACCACAAGCCCCTCGATTCCGTGCTGCGCAAACACATTGTTGTCACTCCCTCCAAAGGTTTTCGAAAACCCCGCTTTTATCCCCGCCATTTCCGCTGCTTTCCGGTATTCCAACACCGTATCGCTCTCCAGGCTCGTTTCATATGCTTCAATATCTATATTTTCTTCCCAGTCCAGCCCCGCCCCAAAGGCTCCTGCCGTCCGGGCAAAAGTTTCCCGGTACCTTTTCAAAAGCGCCAACGCCTTTCTATGCTCCAAACTGCGGATTTCCCCCTCCACCACACAGGCAGAAGCTACGATATTAACCCCCTCCCCGCCGGAAATCCTGCCGATATTTGCCGTGGTAATTTCATCAATCCTCCCCTGAGGCAGCCGGGTCACCGCCTCCGCCGCCGCCCGCAGGGCATTAATCCCGTTTTCCGGACAAAAGCCCGCATGAGCCGCCCTGCCTGTCAATTTCGCAGAAAAAGAAAGAATCGTAGGCGCCGCATAAGCCGCCTCCCCAATCCTTCCACTCAAATCCAGCACATAAGCCCTCCGTGATTTCAACTTTCCATAATCAAAAGCTTTCGCCCCCTTGCAGTAAAGCTCCTCCCCCGTAGTAAACAAAAGCTCAAAATCCCTGTGACCGCTCCCGCGCTCTCTGACCGCCTTCACTGCATGATAAATTGCCGTAATCCCCGCCAAATCATCCGCCCCCAGAACCGTCGTTCCATCGCTCCTTACCGTCCCATCCTCCTCAAAAACCGCCTTTTTCCCATAACCAGGCATCACCGTATCCATATGAGCCGACAACAGCACCGGAGCTTCTCCCCCGCTCCCTCTCACAAACCCATACAAATTCCCAGCGTTAGACTTCGTCACCCTCCCGCTGTCATCCTCCCAAAGCTCAATCCCAATCTGCCTAAACATTCTTTTCATATACTCCGCCATCTGCTTTTCCTTTAGAGACGGCGAATCTATCCCCACCAAATTTCCAAACGTCCGTTTCACGTCCTCCACCCGTATCACTCCCACTGCCGCTTCCTCCTTTTTCTATAAGGTCAATCCACATATCATTTATTTTACAACCTTTTCTTCAAACCCTTACCTCTATCGTCCCCTTGCATCATTCCTTTTCTAGCCTTTTCTTTAAATCCTTACCTCTTTCTACCAAATACGACGACATCGGGGGCACAAAGGGGGACTGTCGATAACTGATATAGGCAGATTGCACAAAGCCGGCTCTGTTTTTGTGACTATGGGAAGAGATTAGATGTTCTTAGAAATCTGCCCGATACACAGTAACGCCCAGCCACGGACGGCTGGGCGAGGTACAACGGCGCCATGGAAGGCGCCCTTGTACCGTTTACGTCCCTCCGCCACAGCCTTCGGCAGCAGATTTCTTAGAACATCTTATCTCTGTACATCGGAACAAAAACAGAGCCGGCTTTGTGCAATCTGCCTCACACCACCCATCCCACCACCCTTTTTTCCCCATAATCTTCTTAAATAATATATTCCGGCTGATTCATCATGTGCATTTTCCTGAAAAACTCCCTGGTCCGTTCATTCTTCGGATGCTCAAACACCTCCGCCGGGGTGCCGTCCTCCACGATATGCCCTTTCTCTAAAAAAATCACCCGGTTTGCCACATGGCGGACAAAGTTCATCTCATGGGAAACCAACAGCATGGTGTACCCCTCCTCCGCCACCTTTTTTATCACATCTAACACCTCTCCCACCAGTTCCGGGTCAAGGGCGGAGGTGGGTTCGTCGAGCAGCAGAAGCTCCGGTTTCATGGCTAAAGCTCTCGCCAATGCCACACGCTGCTGCTGTCCGCCGGATAAATGCTTCGGATAATGGTTCGCCCAGGGTGCCATGCCTACCTTTTCTAACTCCTTTTGGGCGATTTCCCTTGCCTCTTCTTTCTTCAGCTTCTTTACCACCACAAGCCCTTCCATCACATTTTCCAGCGCAGTTTTCTTTTCAAATAAATGAAACCTCTGGAATACCATGCCCGTATTCTGGCGCAGATAACGCAGTTCTTTCACATTTTTGCGGGCGATTTCAATTTTTTTCTCCCCTAACCACACCGCACCGCTTTCCGGCGTTTCCAGGCGGTTGACACAGCGCAGCAGCGTAGATTTTCCTGTACCGGAGGGACCGATGATGCCCACCACATCTCCCTTGCGGATTTCAAGATTGATGTCCTCTAAGACAATATTGTCATTGTATTTTTTGGATAAATGCTCTATTTTTACCATCTCATGTTCCCTCCTTCCGGGCAGCTACAGCTTTCGCCTGCCGGAGCACCCCTGCACTTTTGTCCCCGCCTCCGCTGTCTGTCCTCACAACTACCAGTTCCACCTGCTCCGGAATCCTGATTTTCTTTTCGATAAGCCGGATGCCCTGTTCAATAACAATGGTAATCACCCAGTAAATAATTGCCAACGACACGTACACTTCAAAATAACGGTAAGAGCGTCCGCCAATAATTTTCCCCTGTGCCGTAATCTCCACCACCGCACAGGTAAATGCCAGGGAGGTGCTCTTTATCATGCTAATCAGGGAATTTCCCAGGGTCGGCAGCGCCACCTCAAATGCCTCCGGCAGGATTACCCTCCTTAAGGTCTGGAAAAAACTCATTCCCAGGGCATGGGCCGCCTCAATCTGCCCCTCGTCCACAGACTGTAAGGCGGAACGGATAATTTCTGCACAGAATGCCGACTGGTTTAACCCCAGCGCCACCACCGCATACACAAAGCCCGGTATCTCCGCCACGGCAAAATCGGTTCCGAACTGCTGGTTCAGATACTTAAAAAACATGGGGATTCCGAAAAAAGCGATGTAAAGCTGTACAATCACCGGAGTTCCCCGAATCAGGGAAATCAGAAAATTCACAATCTGTGTCAGAACCCGGATTTTTTTCTGTTTGATCACTGCCATCAAAAGTCCCAGCAGAAGCCCGAGTACCATTGCCAAAAGCGCCAGCTCCAGCGTAATCGGCAGCTTTTGCAAAAGCTCCGGTATGGACGTAAATACCAGTTCAAAATCAAATAATTTTCCCATGCCTGTTCCTCCTTCCTAGGCAAAATATTTTTCTACCAAAACGCAGGTAAAACCTAAATCTATCCGGTGTTCCTCCGGGGGCTTTGTATGCCGCACCGTCTCATAAACCTCCGGGCTTACTTCGGTATTGATTTGATA
>JAGAIK010000388.1 GCA_017626625.1 Roseburia sp. | reverse complement strand
GCTGGCAAAGAATGCGGAGGGCGTGCTGCGTTTTATTGACGAAAAGGTAATGAAAGATTATGACGGTTTTGTGAAAGTGGCGGCGCAGTATGAGAGGGACGCAGACAGCGTTAATGAGATTTTGACGGAATTTGCCGGGAATACCAGGGATATCAATGATACGATTCAGACGATGAATACGGGAATTAATGATATTGCAGCGGCAGTGGACGAAAGTGCTAAGGGCGTGGCAAGCGTGGCGGAAAGTGCGGTCAGCCTGGTGGAATCTATTACGAAAATTCAGAAGGAGACAGAAAATAACAAGGACATTTCTGTGGTGCTTAGCGGCGAGGTAAACCGGTTTAAAAATGTGTAGGCAGGAAGATGTTTTAAGTGAATAGGACAGGGTTTAGAATGAAATCCGGCGGGAGATAGGTGGAAGACTCTTGCCGGATTTTGTTTTTTAGGGGTGGGTGATTTTTGAAAATGGATATTGTTGAAAATGGGGGTTTAGTATAATATGGAATATGATAGGATATCGGGTAAAGTCACAGAGAGGAGTGCAATTTAGGATATGGGTGATGGCTATAAACCTCCATTTACAATGACAGAAAATATTACAAATCTTGTGATTGAGATTGGTGAGTTTGTGGGAAGAATTACAGCGCATGATGAGTTGTCAATAAATCCCAGGCTTCGGAGAGAAAATAGGATAAAAACGATTTATTCTTCGCTGGCAATAGAACAAAATACAATGTCGTTAGAGCAGGTTAGCGACGTTCTTGATGGAAAAAGGGTACTTGCACCTCCACAGGACATTAGGGAGGTTAAGAATGCCTATGAAGCCTATGAGGAACTTCAAAAGATGAATCCTTACTCTATAAAAGACTTGCTGAAAGCACATAAATTTATGATGAATGGTTTGGTTTCGGAGACAGGTACATTTCGGAGTAAAGGTGTCGGCGTATATGCAGGAGAACAGCTCATTCATGCGGGAACGCCGCCGCAGTATGTACCAGAACTGATGAAAGAGCTGTTTGACTGGCTGAAAACATCTAAGCTACATCCGCTTGTAAAATCATGTATTTTTCATTATGAATTTGAATTTATTCATCCTTTTGCGGATGGAAACGGAAGGACCGGGCGGTTATGGCATTCTTTGATTTTGCAGAAATGGAAACCGTTTTTTGCATGGCTTCCAGTGGAAACGTTGATATATGAGAATCAAATGGAATATTATAGAGTTTTAAATCAGTCGAATACAGATGGCGAATCTACTGTATTTGTTGAGTTTATGTTGCAAATGATAAGAGATTCTTTGTATGAAATTGTAAAGAATCAAGAGGATAAGCAGAGAAAAAATGACGGTGCAAATGACGGTGCAAATGACGGTGTAAATAAAAAGGATTTGGATACAGAAAGTAAAATATTGCTTTTATTACAGAAAAATCCACATATGACAGCGCAAAGTCTGGCAAGTACATTGGGAAAGTCGAAGAGACAGGTTGAGAGAATATTGTCTAATTTGAAAGCGGAAGGAAAGCTAGAAAGAGTGGGGGCAAGTAAGAATGGGTATTGGAAAGTGCTAAAAAATGAAATTGACAGGGAATGAAGGTGATTTGATGACGAATGAGATGATAAAAGAAAAAATATTAACCAATGGCTATTATAAGAATTTTGTGAGAGGAAATACCTTATGAGAAATATATTTTTTCAAGATGAGACAGTGACACAAAATGATTTATATTTTCTGTGCTATATGATTGAAAGGGTGGCGAGAAAGCTCCATCAGAGGAATTGTTACGTGGTAAATAAAATTTCAAAACAGGAGTGGCTTGATTCGTGTTTACAATGATAATATATGTGAAAAAATTGATGACTATAATTGTGGGGCATATTATGAGCCATCTTATGTAATTGCAAGAGCATATAATGAGGGCGGATTTTAAAATATGTAATGGAAGAGTTATCCTATGACGCAGGAAATAAAGAACAGTACCTGTTTCAATAGGTGGAACTTCGTGGATTCCGAAGTATCCGCAAGAAAGGATTATCAAAGATTGGGAGGTAGTGCGATTAATGAATAGATTTTCTGAGAAAGATTGGAAGTTATTTCGGAGTAAGATTGCTGACTGACTACAGGAATTAAAAGCATGTATTTTAAAAACAGGAAGTACCATAGAGCAGGAGAGTATGTTATACTAGGTGAGAGTGCCAGAGGGACAGGATAACGATGGAAAATTGGTTTACAGTTGAAAACATTGACAATGACACATTTGCAATCAGCGAGTATCAGCATTGGGAGGAAACGCATTGCTATCTGGTATGCGGAACCCGGGAAGCGGTTTTAATTGACACCGGATTGGGGATTGAAAATATCAAAAAGGTTACCGACAGCTTAACGGCACTTCCCATTATGGCAGTAACCACCCATGTGCACTGGGACCACGTCGGCGGTCACAAATACTTTGATACTATTGCTGTCCATGAGTTAGAACAGGAGTGGATATCCGGCGGATTTCCAATTCCCTTACAGGCAGTAAAAAGAAATCTTTTGCATGGAAATTGTGATTTCCCCAAAGGCTTTGCGATTGATGATTATCAGATTTATCAGGGAATACCAGAGATAATTTTACATGATGGGGATTGCATAGATTTGGGAAACAGAAAACTGACCGTTATCCATACTCCCGGGCATTCGCCGGGACACTGCTGTTTTTATGAGCCGGAAAGGAAATACTTGTATACAGGTGATTTGATATACAGCGGTTGTCTCGACGCATTTTATCCCACAACAGACCCGGAAACTTTTTGGGAATCGGTAAGAAAAATTCAGCCCTTGGAGAAAAAACGGGTGCTGCCCGGGCATCATTCGTTAAATATTCCAGTTACCATCATTGACAGTATCGAAAAAGCTTTCCGGGAATTAGCCCAGGAAGGAAAGCTGCATCAGGGAAACGGTGTATTTGACTTTGACGGGTTCCAAATTCACATTTAATATAAAAAACCAGTAGGAAAGGAAGCAAACATCATGCAGTCACAAAACGAACTAAGAAATATATTACAGCGTATCGACCACCGGGGCTACCCGGCATACAAGGACACCAGAGGCGCCTACGAGTTCCCGGGCTACGTCTTTTCCATCGACCATGTCCAGGGTGACCCCTTCGCAGCTCCCTCCAAGGTCAGCATTCATATCCGTGGAAAAGCAGCCGGATTTCCGGAAACTTTATGGAAAGAAAAATGCAGGAGAGTTGCCCTGCAGGACTATCTTCTGCGGCAGTTTGGAAAATCCTTAGAGAAAGTCTCCTTCCAGGCAAAGGGTTCCGGAAAAAGCGGCCTTATGGCAGTGAGCCGTCCGGGGCAGGAAGTGTTAGAGCGGAGCGCCTGCGAGATTGACCCCAAAACCGGGGATATCGCACTCCGTATGGAAATTGGTTTCCCGGCAAACGGGCGCAGTATCAACGCCGGGGAATTAGAAAAAATCTGTTTTAAATTTCTGCCGGAATCCGTGCGGAAAGCCCTGTTCTATAAAGCCTTAAACGCCGGGGAGGTAGAAGCAGTCTGCGACCTGTCGGAGGACCAGCAGTACATCAGAAAACAGCTAAAGGAATTAGGGCTTGCAGCCTTCGTGGCAAATGGCGCCATTCTCCCAAGGGAATCCGGTATTTCCGGCAGACCCATGAAAAATGCAGTGGCATTTCAGTCGCCGAAGTCCTTAGAAGTCACCATGGAATTACCCCACCATGGCAGTATCACGGGAATGGGAATCAAAAACGGCATTACCCTGATTGTGGGCGGCGGCTACCATGGAAAATCCACCCTGTTAAAAGCCTTAGAGACGGGAGTGTACAATCATATTTCAGGGGACGGCAGAGAGTATGTCATCACCGATGATACCGCCATGAAAATCCGTGCCGAGGACGGCAGAAGCATTCGGGATGTGGATATTTCCATGTTTATTCACGACCTGCCCAACGGAAAAGACACTGTTTCCTTTTACACGGAGGACGCCAGCGGAAGTACTTCCCAGGCGGCGAATGTGGTGGAGAGCATGGAGGCAGGAACCAAGGTATTTCTTATAGACGAGGACACCAGCGCCACCAACTTTATGATTCGGGACGAACTGATGCAGCGGGTGGTGCACCGGGACGCAGAGCCTATCGTTCCCTTTATTGACCGGGTGGAAGAATTCTACCGGAATTATGGTATTTCCACCATTTTAGTGGCAGGAAGCTCCGGTTCTTATTTTCACAAGGCGGACTGCATTATCCAGATGAACCGCTATGAGCCGGTGGAAATCACGGAATTTGCCAGGGAGCAGGCAAAACAGTTTCCACTGCCGGAGCAGAAAACCGAAGACGCAAAAGCCCCGGATTTTGCCCGCAGGGTGAAGCCGGATAAAATGATAAAAGAGGATAACCGCCTGAAAATCAAGACCATGGGGCGGGACGGCATTTCCATTAATAAGGAAACCATCGACGTACGTTATGTGGAGCAGTTGATGGACAGCGAGCAGTTAGCCTCCTTAGGATATCTGCTAAAATATGCCAACCAGCATTTATTTGACGGAAAGAAAACGCTGCAGGAGGTGGCGGAAAGCCTTTATGACATCATGGAGCAGAAGGGCATGGCGGCAATCTGTGAGGGCAGCTATCTGCCCTGCGGGCTGGCAAAACCGAGAAAACAGGAAATCTTTGCCTGCATGAACCGTTACCGGAGATTGGGCTTATAGTGTTATAGTACAGGAGCGTCACAAATAATTACGTCGGCAGAAGAGAAAACAAACGTGAAATTCTCTTCGCCCCGTCGTAAACGCTTCGGAATGGAGGTTCTTATGGAAAAGGCAAAAGTATATTTTACAAAAGAAATCACCCCGGAAAGGCGTCTTTGATTGAACGGATGGATTCCCTGCATGGGATTCATACCGTGGAAGCTGCCTGTCAGTTAGGGCTTGGAAACCGTGAATATGAAATTATTTCTTTGGATTAATTTTTAAAATGCGAAGAGAGCAGGAATGCAGAGGATAAAGGAAAAAGAGAAATACAACAGACAATTTTAGCTTATCGACGAATACCTCTTTCTGTGTTATGATAAAGAATATCTTATCACAACACAGAAAGAGGTATTTTCGATGGGAGAGACATCTGAAAATAAACCCAGAAAACATATATGCACCGCTCTGTTAGCCCATGTGGACGCCGGGAAAACCACCCTTTCGGAGGCAATGCTCTATCTTTCCGGCAGTATTCGCAAAATCGGGCGGGTGGACAATCAGGACGCCTACCTGGATAATTATGACTTAGAGCGGCAGCGGGGAATCACTATTTTTTCCAAACAGGCAGAGCTTTTGGCAGGGGAAACGGAGGTGACGCTTCTTGATACACCGGGACACGTGGATTTCTCTGCGGAAATGGAGCGTACCCTGCAGGTGCTTGACTATGCCGTTCTTTTAATCAGCGGCGCCGACGGTATCCAGGGACACACGAAAACTCTCTGGCGCCTGCTAAAGCGGTATGAAGTTCCAACCTTTCTTTTTATCAACAAAATGGACCAGCAGGGCACGGACAAGGAGGCGCTGCTTTCGGAAATCAGGACACAGCTTGGCGACGGCTGTGTGGATTTTTCCAAAGACAGCAGTGGAAATTTCTGTGACAGGAATATCTGGGAAAATATTTCCGTCTGTGACGAGACGGTATTAGAATATTACTTAGAGCAGGAACGGGTGGAGCAGAGCCAAATCCGCCGCCTTATCCGGGAGCGGAAATTGTTTCCCTGCTTTTTCGGCTCGGCGCTGAAATCAGAGGGTGTTGATACTTTGATGGAGGGAATCGATAGTTATACTGAAATGCCGGACTACCCCGCAGCCTTTGGGGCAAAGGTCTTTAAGATTACCAGAGACAGCCAGGGAAACCGTCTGACCCATATGAAAATCACCGGGGGGACTCTTAAAGTCAGAGAAAACATTTCGGGATATGAAAATCACCGGAGCGATGAGAAGAAAGAAGCTGGCGGAGCGGACGATAAAAACGCAGCCGGTTCCGCCGGGAGAGAAAAATCGGCATGGACAGAAAAAGTAAACCAGATTCGCATTTATTCCGGCGAAAAATATGAGACGGTAAATGAAGTGGCGGCGGGCGGCATTTGTGCCGTCACCGGACTGACCCGGACTTATCCGGGGGAAGGCATCGGCGGGGAGGCAGAATCGGAACTTCCCATTTTAGAGCCGGTGTTAAACTATGAATTAGAGCTGCCGGAGGGGGTATCGCCCCAGGTCATGCTGCCGAAACTGCGCATGTTAGAGGAAGAAGAGCCGGAGCTTCATATTGTCTGGGACGAGGCATTGCAGGAAATCAAAATTCAGATGATGGGCGAGGTGCAGACAGAGGTTTTAAAGCACCTGATAAAGGAGCGCTTCGGCGTGGAAGTGTCTTTTGGCGCCGGGAAAATTGTTTATAAGGAAACCATCGCAGATACAGTGGAAGGGGTAGGGCATTTTGAACCTCTGCGCCACTATGCGGAGGTACATCTTCTCTTAGAGCCGGGAGAGCGGGGCAGCGGTCTTACCTTTGGGACGGACTGCAGCGAGGATATCTTGGACAGAAACTGGCAGCGGCTGGTGCTCACCCATTTAGAGGAAAAGGAGCATGTGGGGGTGCTGACAGGTTCCCCCATCACCGATATGAAGATTACGCTGGTAACGGGGCGCGCCCACAACAAGCATACCGAGGGCGGAGATTTCAGGCAGGCGACCTACCGGGCACTGCGCCAGGGGTTAATGCAGGCACAGAGCGTCCTTTTAGAGCCTTATTATGAGTTTCGTCTGGAAATTCCCGAAGACGCCCTGGGGAGAGCCATGACGGATATGGAACGGATGAAGGGCACCTGCAATCCCCCGGAGCTTTTGATGGGGACAGGCAGGGAAGGAAAACGGGCAGTGCTGACAGGCAGAGTTCCCGTGGCAGCATTGGGGGATTATGCAAAGGAGGTTACTGCCTACAGCAAAGGTCACGGCAGTTTAAGCTGTACTCTCTGGGGCTATGAGGTCTGCCATAACCAGGAGGAAGTGGTGGAACGCATCGGCTATGACCCGGAGCGTGATACGGCAAATCCCACAGGTTCGGTATTCTGCGCCCACGGAGCAGGCTTTGTGGTGGAATGGGATTTGGTCAAAGATTATATGCACATGGAAAGCGTCCGAAAGCCGGAAAAGAGGGAAAAGGATGCAGCTTTTGTGCCAAGAAAAACCTATATGGAGCAGAAGCCGGGGGAAGAGCGCTGGATTGGCACGGAGGAAATCGACAGTATTTTAAACCAGACCTATAACGCAAACCGCCGGAAGAAAGGTGAAGAAGGGCGCAATAGCTGGAAATTAAAGGGGCGCAGCGAGGGAAAAACCGTCTCTGCGGTGACGAGAACCTACCAGCCTAAGCCGCAAAAAGAGGAATATCTGCTGGTGGACGGCTATAACGTGATTTTTGCATGGCAGCAGTTAAAGGAGCTTGCGGCGGTGAATATCGACAGCGCCAGAGGAAAGCTTTTAGATATCTTAAGCAATTATCAGGGGATTCGGGGCTGCCATCTCATTGTGGTTTTCGACGCTTACCGGGTGCAGGGGCACAAAACGGAACTCTTTGACTATCACAATATTCATGTGGTCTACACGAAAGAGGCGGAGACAGCCGATGCTTATATTGAGAAATTCGCCCATGAAAATGGAAGAAAATACCGGGTGACGGTGGCGACCTCCGACGGGTTAGAACAGATTATTATCCGGGGAGCGGGCTGCCTGCTGCTTTCTGCAAGGGACCTAGAGCAGGAGATAGCGGAGAAAAGCAGGCAAATCCAAAAAGATTATCAGGAAAATGCCCCCAAGGGAAAATCCTTTCTTCTCGATAATCTTTCCGCTGCAGCCGCAGAGGAGCTGCAGAAGCTGGGAGAAGAGAGCCGCCGGGAAGAAGTGCAGAAGCCTGAGAAAGATTTTGAGTAATTACCTGGTATAGTGACACATTCACTTTCAGGAAAGTTATTTGGCGAAATGTGAATATGTCACTATACTAAGATTTTTCAGAGAAAAGAGATGTGATGCAAATGGAAAATTTCAATTTTGGCAAGACAGCTTCTAAGAGTGCAAATGCCGGGAAGATAGTTTCTAAGAAGATACATTCTATAAAAGAAGAAACTGCCGCAGATTCAAAAAAGACTGCCGCAGATAAAAAAGAGACTGTGACAGACAAAAAAGAAGAAGTAAAGCTGACCCACTCCGGTTTTCTGTCCGTCAACGGAAGAAGGGCGGTTTCCGTCCGGTTTGAGCGGGGGGAAGATGTGGCGGAGGGAATGCTGCCGCCGGGGAAACTCACGAAGAATAAGGGGTTTACCGAAGAGGAAATTGCGGGTTTAGAACTTTATTTAGAAATGCAGTGTGACGAAATCTACGCCAAAGCAAAGGAATTAGGAAAATTTAAAAATATGTTTTAATGTTTGAAATGCCTCTTGTCCGCATATAATAAATACAAAATGTGAAAAGAATGCCAAAGCAGCATTCTTCATTTCATAAGAAAGACCTTGTTGAATCAACATAGAAAGATGCTGGCTTTCTTGTGGATTGTATGAAGGAAGAGAAAACAGAGAGGCGGAGAATACAGTGAAAACATTTCATGAGCTATATTTGGAAATTTTAAAACAGGAGGCAAAGGAGGGCAGGCATCTGCTGGAGGATTACAATCCCTATCACATGGACTGCCTGCTGCACCCGGAAAAATATGCCCCGGTGATTCATACGGAAAAATGTGAGGAGTGCGCCTACGAGAAAGCCTGCGTCAACAGTTGCGTTTTTGATGCCATCGAAAAAAGAGAGGACGGCACCGTCCACATCGACCAGGACAAATGTGCGGGCTGCGGC
>JAGAIK010000387.1 GCA_017626625.1 Roseburia sp. | reverse complement strand
GGAAGCCCATAAAGGTATCCGTATGCTTGTAATCAAATTTACCCTGAATGAACTCTTCGTACATATCCTTTGGTACCGAGTTGTTGATATCCAGCAAGGTTACCGCATCCTGGCTGACGCAGGTTCCGATGAACTCGCTCAATGCGCCGTAAATATCAACCTCACAGGATACCGGAATGCCCCGTCCGGTGAGACGGCTGTTCACATAACATGGCACAAAGCCAAACTGGGTCTGGAATGCAGGCCAGCATTTTCCGGCGATGGCAACGTATTTGCGATAGCCTCTGTGCTCCTCCACCCAGTCTAATAAGGTAATCTCATACTGGGCTAATTTTTCCAGAATCTCAGGTTTTTTATTTCCTGCGCCAAGCTCTGCCTCCATGTCGGCAACCACTGCCGGGATTCTCTCATCTCCCGCATGTTTGTTGAAGGCTTCAAATAAATCCAGTTCGGAATTTTCCTCAATCTCCACGCCTAAATTGTATAACTGCTGAATCGGTGCGTTACATGCCAGGAAGTTCAATGGTCTTGGTCCGAAGCTGATGATTTTCAATTCGGATAAACCGATTACCGTTCTTGCGATTGGTAAAAACTCATGAATCATATCTGCGCAATCCTCTGCGTCTCCCACCGGATATTCCGGAATGTAAGCGCCGACATTTCTCAGTTTCAGGTTGTAGCTTGCATTTAACATACCACAGTATGCGTCGCCGCGTCCCTGAATCAGATTGTCCTGACTTTCCTCTGCTGCCGCAACAAACATCTTTGGTCCGTCAAAATGCTTCGCCAACAATGTCTCGGAAATCTCCGGTCCGAAGTTTCCAAGATAAACACAAAGGGCGTTGCAGCCTGCCTTTTTGATGTCCTCTAATGCCTGTACCATATGTATCTCGCTCTCTACGATGCAGACCGGACACTCATAAATGTCAGCGTCCCCATATTTTGCCTTGTAGGCTTTTACTAACGCCTCTCTTCTTCCTACGGATAAAGACTCCGGGAAACAGTCACGGCTGACTGCTACGATACCTACTTTTACTTCTGGAATGTTATTCATTTTTAGTTCCTCCGCTTCTTATATTAAAATTGATAACTCTTTGACTCATTAAAAGAAAACCCGTAAAATTCCCGCCTGTCACGGGTCCTCTCTTTCCTTATTCCGTTAAATTCAAGTTCTTTCCCACAAGCCCGATGTGGCTTCCTTCCGGCAGACCACCCTCGGCATGACCAATCAGCCATTTGTTTTTCGCCGCCAGCAAAGCGTCCTCACCGCCAGCATGTTTTTCCTCTAACGGATAGTTTGTTCCCTTTGGCAGAACAACGGCTACCTGAAATCCCTCTTCCGCCACATGGCAGGGCGCATAGTGCAGGGTTGTTGCATAAATTTCCACTGCCGTTCCCGCCGGAATCAAAAATGCTTCCATCTTAGAGGTGTCATAAGTGAAATCCTCTGTCACATCCGTCTCTAAGCCCAGCATTAATACTGCGTCCGTTGCCGCCAAATTAATCTCGGAGCTTCTGTGGTACTCCACTGCATTTAACAACTGGTTGTGCCCGTTGCAATAGCCTATCTGTACCGGAAGCTCCCCGTAAAATACGGTTTCCAATTCTTTTGCCACCGGAAGCGCCTCCAGTTCTGAAATGGACGGCTCATATACCACATCCGCCGAAACCGGTGTTTTCTTCATAGCTTCCGCTAATGCAGAGAAATCAATGTTTGAAATGACCTTTCCGTATTTGCGGAAACGCTGGTCTGTTACGTCATAAATCTGCATTTCTGTTACCCTTCTTTCTTTATTTCTATTTTTCGCTATACCAGACAGGCTTGTCAAACAATCCCTTTTTTATCCTGTCCCACTCCTAAACAATCTTATCAAACAGCTCTTTTTTATCCTGTCCCAGTCTTAGACAAGCTTATCAAACAGCTCCCTGCAGGCGGGATAAATATTCTTAAACTGCTGGTATCTCGCCTCATATTTCGCTGCAAGCTCCGGCTCCGGCGTTACGGTATCTACCACCTTCACAATCTTTGCCGCTGCCTCTTCCACATTTTCATATTCGCCGCAGGCTACTGCCGCAAGCATTGCACCGCCTAAGGACGGTCCTTCCTCGGTTTCTAACACATCGACGCTGATGTTTAACACATTGGCAATGATTTTCTTCCACAACGGGCTTTTTGCACCGCCGCCGCAGATTTTCGTCCGCTCGATTTTAATCCCTAAGGATTTCGCCACCTCAAAGGAATCCCGCAAAGCAAACGCCACACCTTCTAACACTGCCTGGGTCATATCCTCTCTGGTGGTGTCCATGGTCATGCCGATAAAGGTTGCCCTGGCATTGGGATTGTTGTAGGGGGAACGCTCTCCCATCAGGTAAGGCAGATAGTACACGTGGTTTTCTCCCAGCTTTTCAATATTCTTCTGCTCTGCCGCATAATCCTTTGTCTTTATGATTTCGTCCATCCACCATTTATTACAGGAGGCTGCGGAAAGCATACAGCCCATCAGATGGTATGCGCCGTTGGCATCACAGAAAGCATGGAGGGCATTGTTTTTATCCACCCCGAATTTTGCGGAGGAAATAAAAATCGTCCCGCTGGTACCAAGAGAAATATTGCATTTTCCGTCTCCCACAGTTCCCGTGGCAACCGCTGCCGCCGCATTGTCCCCGGCTCCCGCCGCCACCTTCACTTCCGTGGAAATGCCAAGTTCCGCCGCAATCTCCGGCAGCACCGTTCCCACACATGCAAAGCTCTCATAAAGCTTCGGCAGCATATCCTCCGTGATACCGCAGATTTCGCACATTTCCTTTGACCAGCAACGGTTCTTCACATCCAAAAGCAGCATACCGGAGGCATCGGAAACGTCGGTGCAGTGCACCCCGGTGAGCTTATAGGCAATGTAATCCTTCGGCAGCATAATCTTTTTGATTCTCGCAAAATTTTCCGGCTCCTTGTTTTTCACCCACAAAATCTTCGGAGCGGTAAATCCGGTAAAGGAAATGTTAGCAGTATACTTTGATAAGGTTTCTTTCCCGATAACCTCGTTCAAGTAATCGCATTCCTCGGTGGTTCTTCCGTCGTTCCAGAGGATTGCCGGGCGGATGACCTCGTCTTTGCCATCTAAAATCACAAGCCCGTGCATCTGTCCGCCAAAACTGATGCCGCCCACTTCCTTTCCGTCAAAGCCCTGCAATAACTCTTTCAATCCCTCCATGGTTTCCTGATACCAGTCCTCCGGCTTCTGCTCCGACCAGCCCGGCTTGGGGAAATACAGGGGATATTCTCTTGATACAATATTTTTTACGGTTCCATCCGCGTCCATCAAAAGCAGTTTGACAGCGGAGGTTCCTAAATCGATTCCTATGTACAGCATCCTCTTCTCCTTTTTAGTGTGCACGTGCACGTTTTATTTATCATACAACGAATGGCGCAAGTTTTCAATATCATTTTTGAACAGTTTTTGATGTGAATTTTTGGGCAAGTGGCACTATGGCATGGATTGTTTCCCCATTTATATACGTTACTTATCGGTCGGACATCATGCCGTGTGATTCATAGTGCTGTGTGGACAGTAACTTATATCCTTCTCCTGCAAAGCGTGCTCCCGCACGGAAGTTGACAATCCTTCCCGTAATATGATATGTTTTAAGTACTTAGAAAACGAAAGGACTTTTTCTCTATGGCAACCATGAAAGAAATCGCAGAACTTTCCGGCGTTTCCCGCGGAACCGTGGACCGCGTTTTAAACCACCGCGGCGTAGTAAACGCAGAAACGGAAAAAAAAGTGTTAGAAATTGCAAAGCTCTTAGACTATCAGCCAAACAAAGCCGGCATAGCCCTTGCCGCCCAGAAAAAGAAACTGAAAATCGGCGTACTGCTTTTCGGGGCGGAAAATCCCTTTTTTGACGAGGTAATGGACGGCTTAAAACGGAAATTAGAAGAGCTTTCCATCTATGGCTGCACCACCTTTGAGCGAAGGATTTCCTTTGATTTGGAAAGCCAGCTTTCCACCATCGACGAACTGGTGGAATTGGGAATCAACGGCTTAATCCTCTCCCCTTACAATGACGAAAAAGTTCAGGAAAAAATTGATACGCTCTGGGAGCAGAACATTCCCTGCATTACCATCAATACGGATTTGCCGGATTCTAAGCGGATTGCCTATGTAGGCAGCGATTACTATAAATGCGGTCAGACCGCTGCGGGACTGATTCACCTGTTCACCGGGGGCTGCGCTAAGGTCGGCATTGTCACAGGTTCCCACAAGGTGCTCTGCCATGAAGAACGTATCAGCGGGCTGAAAGACCTGTTTTCTGCCAGACACCCTGCCATTCAGGTGGTGGAGGTGGTGGAAAATAATGATGATGATTATAAGAGCTACGAAGTGGTTTCAAAACTGTTAGAACGGCACCCCGATTTGTCAGTGCTTTATTTTACGGCGGCGGGGGTTTACGGCGGGTGCCGCGCCATTTTAAACGCCTCCCTGCAGTCTCCCCTGAAGGTTATTACTTTCGACGCGGTTCCCTCCACTATTGAAATGATGGAAAAAGGCATTATTTCCGCCACCATCTGCCAGCAGCCGGAAGAACAGGGCGCAAAATCCCTTGCTCTGCTGGTGGATTATCTCCTGACCGGTAATCTGCCGGAGGAAAGCAGTATCTACATGGATTTAAGCATTAAAATACGGGAGAACCTTTAGTTCTCCCGCTGCAGTCCCAGAGCCGGAAGGGAAAGTCTTACAAAATCTGCCTGTAAAAGCTGTCATTTTTCAGTTCTTTCCTCTTTTGCTTCTTCTTCCTTTACTCCCAAAATTTTTTCTATCAATTCCAAATGCGGTTTACGGCTATCCGCTTGAAATACTGCCACATGCCCCACATCACAGCTTCTATCTGAAAATGAAGGAAATAGAAAGCCGCACTCCGGTTTTCCCGGCTCATACTCCCCCGCCAGGGGACAGATGGCACAGATAAGATACTCGTACACTTC
>JAGAIK010000386.1 GCA_017626625.1 Roseburia sp. | reverse complement strand
TTACAAGCAAGCTTGACGTGAGCCATACCTGCTTCCCCGTTCTGCCCTTCTCGTTGCTTACGCTAAAACTGATTTAAGAATCTCTGGTCGTTTTCGTAGAGAAGGCGCA
The DNA here is from genome assembly GCA_017626625.1 of Roseburia sp. Lineage (GTDB taxonomy): Bacteria > Bacillota > Clostridia > Lachnospirales > Lachnospiraceae > Roseburia. The sequence goes on along the minus strand of JAGAIK010000386.1, from coordinate 2,648 downwards.
TGTCATCAATTTCATATTTAAGCAGGGCAATACGCTCTAAGCCGATACCGAATGCAAATCCGGAATATTCTTCCGGGTCGATACCGCTCATACGCAGCACCCTTGGATGTACCATACCGCAGCCTAAAATCTCAATCCAGCCCTCACCTTTGCAGAATCGGCAGCCCTTTCCGCCGCATTTAAAGCAGGTCACGTCCATCTCCGCAGAGGGTTCTGTAAATGGGAAATGATGGGGACGGAATTTTACCTTTGTATCTGCTCCGAACAACTGTTTTGCGAACTCCGCTAACGTACCTTTTAAATCAGCAAAGGTAATATTTTTGTCAATAACAAGCCCCTCAATCTGATGGAAGGACGGAGAGTGAGTGGCGTCCACTTCATCGGCACGGAATACACGTCCCGGTGCAATCATACGGATAGGAAGTTTTCCTTTTTCCATCTCACGCACCTGTACCGGGGAAGTCTGGGTACGGAGCACAATTTTATCGTTAATATAGAAGGTATCCTGCTCGTCCTTTGCCGGGTGGTTTGCCGGAATATTGAGCGCTTCGAAGTTGTAATAATCGTACTCCACTTCCGGACCTTCCACTACCTCATAGCCCATTCCGGTAAAGATACGCTCCACCTCTTCTAATGCGATGGTATTGGGATGGCGGTGACCTACGTTATTTTTCTTTGCAGGCAGGGTCACATCAATGACCTCTTTTTTTAATTTTGCCTCCAGTTCGGCATTCTCTAATTTTGTTTTGGTTTCCTCTAATAATTTTTCGATGCTCTCACGGGTTTCGTTGACAAGCTGTCCCACCAGCGGGCGTTCCTCCGGGCTGACATCCTTCATACCCTTTAAAACTGCGGTCAACTCTCCTTTTTTTCCGAGAATTGAAACCCGGACATCATTTAATTTTGACAAATCACCGGATTCCTGTATCTGGCGCATTGCCTCTTCTTTGATTTTCTGCAGCTTTTCTTTCATCACATTGCTCCTTTTTCTGCTTTTATTTTTCTTTTTCATTTTCTTATAGCAGGGTTCTTCTGCTTCACGGAAAATACTTCTGTAACACAAAAAATCCGCGGTTTCTCTCGTCTGAGGGACGAAAAAATCCGCGGTACCACCCTGTTTCTTTGCTCCTGGTACAGTTATCACTGCATAGCAGTTTTCACTGTATAACAGCTTCCGCTGTATAACAGCTATCGCTGTATAGGAAAAAGCGCTTATTATGCGTAACGTGCACAAAACGTCATCTGCTACTGAAGTTCACAAATGCGGCTCCTGTGGGAAATTCGATTCCTACCTTTTCTTAAGCGGGCTTTCAGCCGGTGACCTGCTCTCTCTAAAAGAAGTATAGTGCTCTACTGAGGTTCTATGAACCACACATTCACAGCCTTTCTCACAACAAATTTGTTGCTTTCATCTCTAATCGGTATTCTAGCACAGCAGACGGCAAACATCAAGTATTTTTTTTGAAGCTTACCCCTGTTATTGGAAGCCCATGTTATCCGATTAGTACTCTTTTTCCGGCAAAAGCAAACCCATATTTCCGTATTTTTTCTCTGGAAATCCCCTTTGCCAGCAGTACTTCCTCATACCGTTTTTCTGCAATCTGCTTTAACGCCGCCTCAACCGTCTCCTTTAAATCCGCTTCCTCTGTTTCATCCTGCACTTTAAATTCCAGTATGATTGCATCGTCCTCCGGTTTTAGGGGTTCTAACATAACATCATATCTGCCAAAACCGCTTTCCCGGTTAGAAGTAACCGCATAACGTCCGCCCAAGTCAACAATCAATCCAAGTACAAAACCATGATAAAAACGTTCCGGCTCCGTCACAGATGGATTTTTTCCCGTATCAAAATAACTGAAAGTCTGTACCGCGACCCGGTTCATATAGGCGTTCATTGCCTTAATATCCCCGATTAACAATGCCTTGATAAAATCATTATAATCGGAATCAACACTTCCAAACCACCCCTGCACCATCTGCCGGAACATCAGACGCACTTCATGGTTCGTCAACGCCAGTTCATACTCCGGCACAAAATCATCTGCATAGCCCGAATCATAATCTTTATGTGAAACCACTTTCAGATAACCGCTTGCTAAAAGCAAACTCCAGATAGCCTTTTCTTCCTGTTCCAACTGATTATACACAATCTGTTCATCAATAGATGTACACAAATGTCCACCCTGCAAAAGCAACTCAAAGGTTTCTTTTATTTTTCTGCTGCCTTCCCGCAGTAATTTTCCTACCAAACTATTCGAACTGGTATTTGCCCAGTACGCATTTAATTTTCTTGTATCAAGGAAATTAATCACAGACCATGGATTGTAAATATCCTCTGTTTCCCCAAAAGTAAAACCATCATACCAATACTTCACATCTTTTTTCCTATCCAACATCTGATATTCTTTCAACGCAGAAAATACTTCTTTTTCTGTAAATCCAAAAGCTGTGGCATATTCAAAAGAGGTCGTTGTCACTACCTTTAAATTATTCAAATCCGAAAAAACAGACTCTTTACTGATTCTTGTTATTCCGGTCATCAGTGCACGCTCTAAAAAGGGATTTGTCTTAAATGTGGCATTAAAAAGGCTTCGGATAAAGGACGTAAATTCATCCCAAAAACCATTGACATATGCCTCCTGCATCGG
>JAGAIK010000385.1 GCA_017626625.1 Roseburia sp. | reverse complement strand
TGATTCGCCAGCTCGCACATATCCTGCAATACTTTCATATCCCCGGCAAAGCCCTCCGTCTCATGCCCCTCAATATATTTGCTGAATTCATCAAACACCAGAAACATTCCGGCATACCCGTATTCCTCCGTCAAAATCCGGTTGACCTGCAGATAAATGCGAAACGCCTCCGCCTGCAGCATCGGCTGGAACACACTGCCCGCCGTAAGCTTCGGATACAGGCTGCAAAACAGCTTTAGCGCCTGTTTTTCCTGCTTTTCTAATTTGTGTAAAAATGCAGTCTCCTGCTCCCCGGCTTCCTCTAACAGACCGCAGAACTGCTGATAAACCGCCGGATACTCCCTTTTCCAGTTATCAGCCGTCTCTAATGCCTTAGAAAAATAGGTTTCCGGCGCTAACTCCCCTAAGCCCTCTCTCTTTAACGCCTCCTGCAAAGCGGCAAGAAAGCTCTGGTTTAATTCTGCTGCCGGGGAAGCCGAGACCAAAACAGGCAGATACTTTTTCCCGCCTGCCTCTAAACTTCCCATCAGTTCTCCTAACTCCGGCTCTAGGGCAAGCATTTTTTCCTTTAGCGCTTCCGGCAGTTCCCCGTGAAGAAACGCCAGCAGCACCAACAGCAGATGGGATTTTCCCTTTCCGTAAGGCCCGATTAAAATAGACGCCCCCTCCCTGGTCTTTCCCGCTGCCGCCTCTAAATACCTCCGGAGAATCACAGCCGAGGAACGTGTGGGGATATATCCCATCACCCGCTCCTCATTTCCCAAATCCAACTGCAAATTCACGGATTTCCTAAAATTCTGATTGATTTTTATCAGATTTCTCCACTGTTCCATAATATGCCTCCGCAATCTCAAACCCGCTCTGCTGCTTCTCCCAGTACACCATATTCAGCCCTGCCGTACGGTTGACAGTGACGCATCCTTTCGCCTCTAACCGTTCCAACAGTTCCATCAGCGCCGTCCTCCGCAAAAACAAAAGCTTTCCCGGACTATTCGGCAGCTCTAGCAAATCCTCAAAATACACCGAAGTTTTCTCCGGTCTCATCTCCGCCATCAGATACAGCAGGATTTCCTCCGGCAGACGGTTCAAATCCGGCTGTTTTCTGCTGATGATGCCGCCGCTCTCCCTAAGAAGCCCCAGTCTGCCGAAGGGGCTTACGTTCTTTTCCTCCGGATTATTCTCCTTCGCTGCTTTCGGCAGGTACATATGCAAAATAGCGTCGCAGTCTCCCTCCAGGGATTTTTCCGCCACAGGCTCCCCCTCCAGGAGTTCTTCCGCCAGTTCTTTCATCTCCCCATACATCTGGTTTTTATCAAATTCCTCGTAGGAAAAACGGTTAAAAAACAGATTCCACGCCGTTGCCTGCCGGATGTTAGATGCAATCCGGCAATGGACAAGCCACAGAGTAAACATGTCCTCAATATAAGGGTCCCTGTCCAAAATCAGTTTTCCCATATCATTCAGCCACACACCTGCCCGATAGCCGTCCTCCACCAAATCCGCCGCTTTCAGCCAGTAACGGATTGCCTTTGCCATATTAGGACCCACCCCAAGGGCGTCCGCTCCGAAATTTTTTGTAAATACT
>JAGAIK010000032.1 GCA_017626625.1 Roseburia sp. | reverse complement strand
CCCAGACTAAGCTTTCCTTACTTCTATTATTCTTCCTCTTTGCTTTCCTTCGCTGGCGCTTCTTCCTCGTCCTCTTCGTCCTCAAAGAAGTCATCATCAAAATCGTCCTCAAAGTCGTCCTCGAAGTCCTCTAAATAATCCGGTGCAAAGAAACGGTACAGCCCATAAGCTGCTGCTGCCAACGCTGCAACAATACCGATAATTGCAAAAATCCAGACTACCTTAGAAGCCTTTTTGTCCTCTTCCTCTTTCTTGTTCAGCAGCTCGTTTAATTTTGTCATGCTGATTAAGTCTTCCACTTTGTTCATGCTCGTTTCCTCCTCTTATCTCTACATCCCATATTTAGCATACTGGAATTTATTTACGGATTTCTTATTTCTAAATTATAACATATGTTTCCCATTTCGCCTATAAAAAATTTATAAATTAAAGGATTTTATACTTTTTTTAATTTTGCGAAAGAGGCAAACATCTTTTTCGTTCCCGCCGTATCAAAATTCACCGTCACCTCAAAATCCCTGCCGCCTTCTATAATTGCTGTCACTGTCCCCTCTCCGAATTTTATATGGGAAACCCGGTCTCCCACACCGTAGGAAAGGCTGGTTTTTGCCGTATTGACCGAAGAAAACGCTTTTGCCTGCATACTCTGCCCCGAAGGCTGCTGACGCATGGTGGGACGCTTCTGCAGCCGGGCGCTCTGCCGCTCCTCCTGCTCCCTCAAAAAAGACGGCTGGCGGATTTCTCCGTTTAAGAGTTCTGACGGAACTTCTTTTACAAAACGGGATACCCTATTATACTGCGTTTCTCCCCGAATCATGCGTGTTCGGGCGCAGGTAATGGAAAGTTCCTTCATTGCCCTGGTGATTCCCACATAGGCAAGGCGGCGTTCCTCCTCTAATTCTGTCACCGGGTCATCCGACATGATGGACATATAGCTTGGGAAAAGCCCGTCCTCCATTCCCGCCAGATAAACCTTGGGAAATTCCAGCCCTTTTGCACTGTGCAGCGTCATCAGAACCACATAATCGCTGCCCTCCTCTAAGCTGTCAATATCCGCCACCAGGGCAACCTCCTCTAAGAAACCGCTTAAGGTAGGGTGCTCCTCTGCCTCCTCGTAGGCTGTGACTTTACTGATTAACTCGTCAATATTTTCAATCCGCGCCCGTGCCTCATCCGTATCCTCCGCCTCTAATTCCGCCACATACCCGGTTTCCTCAATCACCTCATTCAGCAAATCCGATACGGAAATGAACTCCACTTTGCTTCGGAGCATTTGGATAAAATTCACAAAAGGCTTTACCTTTCCCGCCGCTTTTCCCATGGAGGGGATTTCCTCCGCACGCTTTAGCGCCTCATAAAAGCTGATGCCATAAGCGTCCGCATAGTCCGTCACACGTCCCACCGTGGTGGCTCCACTCCCCCGTTTCGGCACATTTAAAATCCGGCGCACCGCAAGGTCGTCCCTGGCATTGTCAATGGTTTTTAAGTAGGCAAGCAGGTCCTTGATTTCCTTCCGGGCGTAGAAATTAACGCCGCCCACAATCTTGTAGGGAATGTTGGACACCACAAAACGCTCCTCAAAGAGACGGGACTGGGCGTTGGTACGGTATAAAACCGCATAATCGCCGTATGTATACCTGCCCTCCCGGACTCCCGCCAAAATATCCCTGGCAATATAATCCGCCTCCTCGTATCCGGTGTCAAACTGTTCAAAATCAATCTTTTTCCCCGCATCGTTGGCGGTCCAGAGGGACTTCGCTTTCCTGCCCACATTATTGGCAATGACGCTGTTTGCCGCATCCAGAATATTCTGGGTGGAGCGGTAATTCTGCTCCAGTTTAATAGTAACGGCATCGGGAAAATGCTTCTCAAAGTTTAAAATATTATAAATATTAGCGCCGCGGAACTTATAAATGGACTGGTCATCGTCTCCCACCACGCAGAGATTTTTGTATTTGTCCGCTAAAAGCCGTATCAACTGAAACTGGGCTGTGTTGGTATCCTGATACTCGTCCACCATAATATAGCGGAAACGCTCCTGATAGTAGTCTAACACCTCCGGGTCTGACTGAAACAGCTCCACCGTCTTTACAATCAAATCGTCAAAATCCAACGCATTATTTTTATGCAGCGTCTCCTGGTACTCCCGGTATACCTCCGCCTGCCGCCGTTTTGCATATTCGCCGGACGCCTCCGCCCGCAGAGCAAACTCCGTGGGAGAAACCAGCTCGTCCTTCGCCGAGGAAATCGCCGAAAGCAGGCTCCGCTCCTTATAAATCTTGGTATCAATATTTAACCTTTTACAGATATCCTTCATCAGCGTCTTAGAATCGTCCGCATCGTAAATCGTAAAATTCGTGTCAAAACCGATGCGGTCAATGTGCCGCCTTAAAATCCGCACGCAGGAGGAATGAAAGGTAGAAACCCAGATACTCTCCGAGCCGTAGCCCACTAAGTTGTCAATCCTCTCCCGCATCTCCCCCGCCGCCTTGTTGGTAAAGGTGATTGCCATGATATGGTAGGGGTTTACGCCCTTTTCTTCTATTAAATAGGCAGTCCGGTGGGTCAGCACCCGGGTTTTTCCGGAGCCCGCCCCCGCAAGTATCAGTACCGGACCTTCCGTCTGAAATACCGCCTGTCTCTGCTGTTCATTCAAGGTATCATATATGCTCATCCTTATGTTTCCTTTGCTCTGTTATTTTACTGCTGCAATATTACCTGTTTCCTGTGCACGCTGTTTGCGCAAGAATACTGTTTTTGCGTTCATTATAACATAACCGTCAGAGAAAGAGAACATATTTTCTATTTTTTATTCTTTTTTCCCGGAAAAAAATTTCCCCGGCGGGCTTTTTTTCAATTCTCTCTTGTCATCTGGTTTTGAAAACTATATAATGTGATTGATAGTATTAAATTATTAATCTGCATACTTCTACCTGTAACCATAAGGCTGTATGACAGCAAAGTGAGGAAAACAATGAACCCAGATACCAGACAATTTCTCAGCGATATTTTAACGGAGCTGAGTAAAATAGATTACGTAAAGCCGGAAGATATTCCGAATATTGATTTATACATGGACCAGATTACTACTTTCATGGACTCCCAGCTCGCCTCATCCAAGCGCCATGAGGACGATAAAATTCTTACCAAGACCATGATTAACAATTACGCAAAGAATAATCTTCTCCCGCCCCCGGAAAAGAAGAAATACACCAAAGAACATGTGCTGACCCTGATTTTTATTTACTATTTCAAAAACATTTTAAGTATCAGCGACATTCAGGGAATCCTAAATCCCATCACAGACAAATATTTCGGGAAAAACGAACATTACAACTTAGAGGATATCTACAAGGAAGTATTCGGCTTAGAAAACAACGAGACCCGCAACATCATGAAGGATTTAGCCAAGAAATTCAACACTGCCATGAATACCTTTGCCGATGCAGACGAAGAGGAAGCGGATTTGCTCCGCACTTTCAGTTTCATCTGTATGCTCAGCTATGATGTGTATATCAAGAAAAATCTCATCGAAAAAATGATAGACCAGATGACCGAACGGGCTGCCGAAAACTCGAAAAATACAAAAGATACCAAAAATGCCAAAGATACCAAAAATAAAAAGCAGCCGCAAAAATAACTCCGGCATAAAAAACACTACCGCAAAAAAGTCCGGGAGCGCTCCCGGACTTTTT
>JAGAIK010000384.1 GCA_017626625.1 Roseburia sp. | reverse complement strand
TATCTCTTTTACAAGTTATAGATAATCCACTTCAAGATATACCTTTGATTGCAGTACTTAAATCACCTATATTTGGCTTTACTCCAGAGGAATTAATAGATATAAGATTAGAGGATAAAGAAAAGTCATTTTATGAAGCATTAGAGGGATTCATAGGTAGAGATAATGAAATTACTAAAATTAGTGCAATGCACAAAAACAAGGAGTGGATACTATAGAAATTAAAAGAGATTCATACCTTGAACAGTTAAAAATACGAAGAGATAATGGGATGATTAAGCTTATTACAGGAATCAGGAGATGCGGGAAAGCATTTCTGCTATTTGTACTGTTTAAGAAGATTGTTATAGTAAACGGAACGAAAAAGCCGTGGAGAAATGACGAAGGATTTGTAATCATGGGTATGAAATATTTTCTTCTTAATGCAAATAGCCTGGAGTTTTAATGGGGTTCATGTAGGAGGAATGGCAATGGAAGCACCACAGAAGTAATCCGGGAGGAGTACGTTGGAGATATTGTAAAAAATGGGATTTTTCGTTATAATGGTAACAGCACAAAGGAGGGGAAGCTGTTATTTATGAGGGAAGAAATGACGGAAGAAAAAAGGTCTTTATCGGAAGATGGGACAGAGGAGGAAACAGGGGCACAGGAGAAAGAAGAGAGTGTTGTTGTGGGGGAAATTGAAGAGCCGCAGGGAGTGGAGGTTAAGATTACGGACAAGATGCCGGATTTTTCTGAGGTGGAGGTGAAAAATCCACGGATGGGAAAGGTGTTGAGGCTGCAGGAGGAGACGGAGCGGCAGAAGGAGTTAGAGGAACTGCGCAGTAAACGGATTCGCCAGGAGCAGGAGTACATAGACCGGATGCTGCTTTCGGTGGAGGAAAATTTAAAGAATACGAAGGAAGAGCAGAGGCTTAATGAGGAATTTGAGGAGCATATCCGCAGGGAAGTTTACCGTATGCACGGGATTAGCGAGGATAAGCTGCAGGGAATGACGGAGCGGAAGACTGCGTGGTATCAGGGAGCGGCGTTTGCCCTGTTCTTTTTGTCTCTGGTGATGATCGTCCTGTGTGGAATTTTGCACGGCTTTGGCTCGGAGATTTGTATTTTTATGGCATTTTATACCGCCATTGAGGGAACACTTTTATCAAATGGGAGAAAACAGTCCGTGGTGTTAGAAGGGTTGATTAAGCTGCTGTATCTGCTGCTGTTCCCCATGATGATGGTGATTTTCGTGTGCTATGAGCTGGGGTTTGAGGAATACCAGTGGCTGGTGCCGGTTTTTGTGGTGGCAGGCGTTGTGGTGCTGATGCTTGGAGCGGTTTCCTATTTCCTGTATGACCCGTACCGGGCAGACCGCAGGAATAAAAAGAAGGCGTTGAATTACATCAAAGAGATGGAGAAAACGGCGTTAAAGGAAGTGCGGTTGAAGGAAAAGAAGCTGGAAAAAATGGAAAAGCAGCGGAAGAAAGAGGAGGAAAAAGCGGAGAAAGTAAGGCTGCGCAGGGAGCAGAAAGACGAAAAAAAGGCGCAGAGACAGGAAGAAAAAGAGGAAAAGGCGGCTTTAAGAAAAGAGCGCAGTCAGGAAAGAAAGCAGAACATAGATACATGGTGGAAGCTGCATAAGCCTTTTGGAAACAGCAAAGAAGAATAGATTAAG
>JAGAIK010000383.1 GCA_017626625.1 Roseburia sp. | reverse complement strand
TTTCCCGCTTTGCGGGCTACGCAATGAGCAGTGCAGCTCGATTACGCTTCGCTTCATCTCGCTGCGGGCGTTCGCCCTATCAAAGCAGAAAAACAGAATTTCTTACGTGCAAGCACGACGATATTCTGTTTTCCCGCTTTGGCACTGCTCATTGCTATTCGTCATCTTCTGATTTTTTGGTGAGGTTTTCCTGGACACGGCGATAGAGTTCCTGCGCTGCATTGTAGCCCATCTTCTTCTGCCTGTGGTTGACTGCTGCTGCCTCACAGATAACGGCTAAGTTTCTGCCGGGACGGATGGGCAGGGAATGGCAGACCACTTTATTTCCTAGGAACTCGGTGTATTCTTCCTCTAAGCCCAGACGGTCATACTCGTTGTCCTTCTTCCAGTCCTCCAATTTGATGACCAGGTCAATCTGCTGTTTTTCCTTAACGCATTCTACACCGAACAGGGTCTTGACATCAATAATTCCGATGCCGCGAAGCTCGATAAAGTAACGGGTAATATCCGGTGATGTACCCATTAAAATATGCTCATTGATTTTGCGGATTTCCACCACATCATCCGTCACCAGACGGTGTCCACGGCGTACTAACTCCAGCGCAGCCTCGCTTTTACCGATGCCGCTCTCCCCCATAATCAGAAGCCCTTCGCCGTAGACATCCACCAGCACGCCGTGTATGGTAATACAGGGCGCTAACTGTTCGCTGAGACAGTAAATCAGCTCCGCCATAAATTCGGAAGTACTTCTTTTGCTGCCGAATACCGGAATCTGCTTTTCCATCGCAATGGCTAAAAAATTCTCGTCCGGCTGCAAATCACGGCAGAAAACCACGGCTGGAATGTCATAATTCATAAATTCCCGATAGATTTTCTCCCTCTTTTCACTGTCTAACTGCTGTAAATAGGTATATTCTACCGTACCGATAATCTGCACACGGGACTGCTCGAAATGTTCAAAATATCCGCTTAGCTGCAATGCCGGACGGTTGACATCGCTCACCATAATCCGGTGCCCCTTCAACTCCAAATCCGGCAGAAAATTATACAAATCCATCAGTTGCGCTACCTTTGATACACTAACTCCACTCATACCTTACTCTCCTCTTCTTGTTTTGTTTTCCCAGTTTTAATATAGCACAAACATGCCTATTCTTCAACCTGTGTGCGGACCGCGTTTGTGTCAACACTTTATTGGCAGATGTTTGCTATTTAACAAAATTCCCTGCCTGCATATCCGCGCCTTCATGTACCTGCCCCGCCTGCTTATCCGCACCTCCATGTACCTGCCCCGCCTGCTTATGAAAAAATTCATATACCGCCCGGGCGGACTGTTCATTCATGGACTCCGTTCCCGCTAACTCTTCTAGGGAAGCTTCTTTTATAGATTCTAACGACTGGAAGCGGCGCATCAGGGCTTTTCTTCGCGCCGGACCAATCCCCGGAATATCGTCTAACACCGAATGCACCTGCTCCTTGCTCCTTAAAGAACGGTGGTATTCAATGGCGAAACGGTGGGCTTCGTCCTGGATCCGGGTAATCAGCTTGAATCCCTCGCTGCTGCGGTCAATGGGGATTTCTACATTATTATAATATAACCCCCTTGTCCTGTGATTATCATCCTTTACCATGCCGGACACCGGAATATTTAACTTCAACTCTTCTAGCACCTTTAAGGCAATGTTCACCTGCCCCCTGCCGCCGTCCATCATAATCAAATCCGGGAAACGGGTAAAGCTGCCGTACTCTTTGGAAAGCTCCTTATCCTCCAGTTCCTCCTGCTCCTTCATGCCGTGGGTAAATCTCCGGGTAAGCACCTCGTACATGGAAGCATAATCGTCAGGTCCGGTGACGCTGCGCAGCTTAAATTTCCGGTAATCGCTACGTTTCGGCTTTCCTTTTTCATAGACAATCATGGAGCCCACCGTCTCAAATCCGTTGATGTTGGAGATATCAAATGCCTCCACCCGGTTTAAGCCCTCTAAGCCCAAAAGCTTTTCGATTTCCTTTAAGGCTCCGATGGTACGTCCCTCTTCCCGCTTGATTTTCTCCCGGTCCTGAGACAGCACCAACTGGGCATTTTTCTTTGCCAGTTCCACTAACTTTTCCTTCATGCCCTTTTGCGGCACCCGGATATATACCTTTCCGCCCCGTTTTTCACTGAGCCACTCGGCTAACACCTCCCGTTCCTCAATGTCCTCCTGCAACATGATTTCCTTTGGAATAAATGGCGTGCCCGAGTAAAACTGTTTCAAAAAGGTGTTTAAAATCTGCCCCTTGGAATCCTCGTTTCCGATTTTCACGTAAAAATGGTCCCTGCCGATAAGTTTGCCGTCCCGGATAAAAAAGACCTGCACCACAGCGTCCCTGTCGTCCGCCGCCAATGCCACGATATCCTTATCCTCCCCGTCGGTGTGGGTGATTTTCTGTTTCTGGGCAATCTGCTTCACACTGCCTAACAGTTCCCGGTACTCGATGGCTTTTTCAAATTCTAACCGTTCGGACGCCTCCTGCATTTTTTCCTCTAAGGATTTCATGATGGGAGCATAATTGCCGTTTAAAAATTCCACCGCCGCATCCACCCGCTTGCGGTATTCCTCCTTTGTGATATACCCCTGGCAAGGCGCCATACACTGATGGATATGGTAATTTAAGCAGGGACGGTCTTTTCCCGTGTCCTTCGGCAGGCTGCGGTTACAGGTGCGAAGCTGATACAGCTTATTTATCAGCTCTATGGTATCCTTCACTGCCCCGGCGCTGGTATAGGGACCGAAATACCTGGACTTGTCCTTCTTCTGCTGGCGGGAAAAAAGAACTCTGGGGAAATCCTCCCCCACCGTCACCCGGATATAGGGGTAAGTCTTATCATCCCGCAGCATGGTATTGTATTTGGGTCTGTGCTCTTTGATTAAATTGCACTCCAGCACCAGAGCCTCTAACTCCGAATCAGTGATAATATATTCAAAGCGTGCAATCTGCTTCACCATCTGGGCTTTCTTTATCCCCTCATTATGGCTCGCCTGAAAATACTGGTGTACCCGCTTTCTGAGGCTCACTGCCTTTCCGATATAAATAATGGCATCCTGTGCATCGTGCATAATATAAACTCCCGGCGTATCCGGGAGTTTTTTTAATTCTTCTTCAATATTAAACATTATTCACCACTATGATTTGTATTATCATCTATCGTCCGGTCGATAAAATTTCCTTTTGGCGTTTCTTCCTCGAACATATCTTCCGTCAGCCCATCCATATTGCGCAGCAAGGGGTCTTGTGATTTCTCTTCACTCTGTTCTTCCTGCTCTAATCCTGCTCTGGCTTCCTCTGCCTGCTCAAAGAAGGTCTTTTTCTCCTTCTCCTCCTCCGGCTCCGGAATGCCCTTTAATTCACGGAAAATCTTCATAAATTCTTTTCCGGTAATAGTCTCATGCTCATAGAGGTAATCGGAAATCTTATCTAATACTTCCCTGTTCTCAACCAGAAGATTCATGGCGTCATCATAGCATTTATTGATAATGGAAAGCACTTCCTCATCAATCATCGCCGCTGTTTCTTCGCCGCAAATCAGTCCGGCACGGTTGTCTAAATACTGGTTTTCCACTGTAGCAAGGCACATCATGCCGAATTTATCAGACATACCGTACTGTGTCACCATGGCTCTCGCAATGGCGGTGGCATGTTCGATATCATTTGCCGCACCGCTGGTGGCGGAATTAAATACCAGCATTTCCGCCGCACGTCCTGCCATGTAGGTGGTAATCTTCGCATAAAGTTCTTCTTTGGTCTGCAGGAACTTCTCCTCCTCCGGGGTCTGCAGGGTATATCCTAAAGCGCCCATGGTACGGGGAACAATGGTAATCTTCTGCACCGGCTCGGTATTTTTCTGCAGTGCTGTCACCATGGCGTGACCCACCTCATGATAAGCCACAATCTTTCTCTCCTTGTCGCTCATGATGCGGTCTTTCTTTTCCTTGCCGCCCACAGCAACCAGTTCAAAGGCTTCAAACAAATCGGACTGGTTCACAAAACGTCTGCCGTTTTTCACGGCATTGATTGCCGCCTCGTTAATCATATTGGCAAGGTCGGAACCCACCAGCCCCGCTGTTGCCAGCGCCAGCGCATCCAAATCCACGGTCTGGTCCATCATAACGTCCTTGGAGTGAACCTTTAATGTCTCAAGTCTGCCCTTCAAATCCGGTTTATCCACAATAATTCTCCGGTCAAAACGTCCCGGACGCAGCAACGCCTTGTCTAAGACCTCCGGGCGGTTGGTGGCCGCTAAAATCAAAAGTCCTTT
>JAGAIK010000382.1 GCA_017626625.1 Roseburia sp. | reverse complement strand
AGGTTGCTGTGGTAGGCTGACCATTTTCATCCTGCTCAAACAGGAAAAATTCACACTCCGTTCCCACTTCAAACCGGTAACCCATATCTGCCGCATCTGCGATAGCCTTTTTTAATATGTATCGTGGATCTCCTTCAAAAGGTTTTTTATCTGCGGTGTAGATATCGCAGATAATTCTTGCCACCTTTCCCTGCTGGGGTCTCCAGGGGAAAATCACAAAGGTATCCAGGTCGGGGTACAGATACATATCCGATTCCTCAATCCTTACAAACCCCTCAATGGAGGAACCGTCAAACATACAGTTGTTGTCTAATGCTTTCTCTAACTGGCTGGAAGTAATCGCCACGTTTTTTAAGGTGCCGAACATATCCGTAAACTGCAGGCGGATAAACTCCACATCCTCTTCCTCCACCATGCGAATAATATCCTGTTTTGTGTACTTGCTCATATTCTCTCATCACTCCTTATTGATATAGTCTAGCACTTTTTCATAAGACATGGAACCGCCGAATAAATCTAAGGCGCTTCCGATGGTTACATGCAATCTGTTTTTCCCAAGGCGCTTTAACTGCTCTAAATCCGAAAAGCTTGACACGCCGCCGGCATAGGTGATGGGAATTTTGCCCCAGTTTCCGAGGAACTCCGCTAACTCCGCCTCAATGCCGGAGGCTTTCCCCTCCACGTCCACCGCATGGATTAAAAATTCATCGCAGTATGCCGACAGTTCCTCTAACAGTTCCTCCCGGATGACCTCCTCCGTGAACTTCTGCCAGCGGTCCGTGACTATGTAATAGGCTCCGTTTCTCTTCCGGCAGCTTAAATCCAGCACCAGATGCTCTTTTCCCACTGCCTGCTTTATCCTATGCAGGTTTTCATAATGTATTCTTCCCTCCCGGAACACATAGGAGGTGACAATGACATGGCTTGCTCCCGCTTCTAAAAATTCCGCCGCATTCTCCGCCGTAATGCCGCCGCCTACCTGCAGTCCCTTCGGATATGCCGCCAAAGCCGCTAACGCCTGCTGCTTTGTGGCTTCGTAATATTCGCTTCCCACCGGGTTCAGCAGAATAATATGACCGCCCCGGATTCCTTCTTTTTGATAAAGCCTCGCATAAAATGCCGCATCCTGCTCTGAAACAAAATTTTCTTCTGCCAGACTGCCGGCATCCTTTAACGTCCCCCCCACAATCTGTTTTACCTTGCCGTTATGAATATCGATACAGGGTCTGAATTCCATTTTTGTCCTCCCAAAAGGTATAAAATGGGCGACGTACCCCCTCGTCAGGACCCCGTCGCCCGCTGTCATCATAACACAAATCCACCCATTTGTGAATAACCATTTTTATAAGCTTTTCCAAATCCTTTTATTAGTATTTTTAATATTAAAATTTTTTTATCAATACAGACTTATAGCACATTGACATCCTTATTTTTTTTTGCTATCATACTGAAATTAATAACATTTTTACAAACCAATAATAATATAAGAAGAAAGTGAGGAAAAAACAAATGGGAACAATTATCGGTGAAGGAATTACTTTTGATGACGTATTACTGGTTCCCCAGTATTCGGAAGTAACTCCGAACATGATTAATTTAACGACACACCTTACCAAAAAGGTTGTTCTGAACATCCCTATGATGAGTGCTGCTATGGATACCGTTACCGAGCACAGAATGGCCATCGCCATGGCAAGACAGGGTGGTATCGGCATTATTCACAAAAATATGTCTGTTCAGGCTCAGACAGAAGAGGTTGATAAGGTAAAGCGTTCAGAGAACGGTGTCATTACCGATCCATTTTTCCTTTCTCCAGACCATACATTACAGGACGCAGAAGATTTGATGCGCAAATTCCGTATCTCCGGTGTTCCAATCTGTGAAGGCGGAAAACTGGTAGGTATCATTACAAACCGTGACTTAAAATTCGAGACAGATTTTACCAAAAAAATCAGCGAAAGCATGACTTCCGAGAACCTGATTACAGCTCCCGAAGGTATTACCTTAGAAGAAGCAAAACAGATTCTTGCAAAAGCCAGAAAAGAAAAGCTTCCGATTGTGGACAGTGAGTTCCATTTAAAAGGTCTCATCACCATCAAAGACATTGAAAAACAGATTAAATACCCGCTCTCCGCAAAGGACGCCCAGGGACGTCTGCTCTGCGGCGCCGGAGTCGGCATTACCGCAAATATGATGGAGCGTGTGGATGCTTTAGTAAAAGCCCACGTGGACGTCATCGTTGTGGATTCTGCCCACGGTCATTCCAAAAACATCTTAGACGCAGTGGCAAAAATCAAAGCCGCTTACCCGGATTTACAGGTGATTGCAGGAAACGTGGCAACAGGCGACGCTACCCGCGACTTAATCAAAGCAGGCGCTGACGCTGTAAAGGTCGGCATCGGACCCGGTTCTATCTGTACCACCCGTGTGGTTGCAGGTATCGGCGTACCGCAGATTACCGCTATCATGGACTGCTATAACGCGGCAAAGGAATTTGGCATTCCTGTGATCGCCGACGGCGGTATCAAGTACTCCGGAGATATGACAAAGGCATTGGCTGCCGGAGCTAACGTATGTATGATGGGAAGTATTTTCGCCGGATGTGACGAGGCTCCGGGAACCTTCGAATTATACCAGGGAAGAAAATACAAGGTATACCGCGGCATGGGCTCTCTTGCCGCCATGGAAAACGGCAGCAAGGACCGCTACTTCCAGGAGGGCGCTAAGAAATTAGTTCCGGAAGGCGTTGAGGGACGTGTGGCATACAAGGGAACCGTAGAGGACACTGTATTCCAGTTAGTCGGCGGTATCCGTTCCGGTATGGGCTACTGCGGATGTCCTACCATCGAGGATTTAAAAACAAAGAGCAAATTCGTCAAGATTTCCGCCGCTGCTCTCCGTGAAAGTCATCCCCATGACATTCACATTACAAAGGAAGCTCCAAACTATAGTATTGACGAATAATCATTTTTCCTATATAATGATAAACAATTTAGCATTCCGGCACTGTAACAGTGCCGGAAAATATTATATTTAGTTGAGGTGAACATATTTGGACGCAGGTGCCATATCCCAGATTATCTTTTTGGTAATCTTAATTTTTCTTTCTGCATTTTTCTCTTCTGCAGAAACAGCTCTGACCACAGTAAACAAAATCCGTATCCGAACCCTTGCCGAGGACGGCGATAAACGGGCAGAACGGGTGCTCCGCATTACGGATGATTCCGGTAAAATGCTCAGTGCCATTTTGATTGGAAACAACATCGTCAATCTTTCCGCTTCTTCCATCGCAACCTCCCTGGCAATCAAATTGTGGGGCAGCGTAGGAGCGGGAATTGCAACAGGTGTTTTGACAGTCCTTATTTTGATTTTCGGTGAAATTTCCCCTAAAACATTAGCAACGATTCATTCGGAAAAACTTGCTCTGAGCTACTCCGGCATTATTACAGTTCTGATGAAAGTTCTCACTCCGGTTATCTTTTTGATTAACAACCTGTCCTTGGGTTTTCTGCGCCTGCTGCGGGTAAACCCTAACGACGGCAATCAGCAGATGACAGAGGAAGAGCTTCGTACGATTGTGGATGTCAGCAAGGAAAGCGGCGTTATCGAATCCGACGAGCATGAGATGATTAACAATCTTTTCGATTTCGGCGATTCCCAGGCAAAGGAAGTCATGATCCCGCGTATTGATATGACCTTCGTCCAGGTGGACTGCACTTACGACGAACTGATAGAGCTCTACAAAAAGGACAAGTTTACCAGACTTCCCGTTTACGAGGAATCCATTGACGATGTCATCGGTATCGTCAATATGAAGGATTTGCTCCTCTGCACAGACAAAGAGCACTTTTCCGTCCGGGATATTATGCGGGAGCCTTATTTTACCTATGAACACAAAAATACCGCTGAGCTGTTGATAGAGATGAGAAAATCCTCTATCTCCATTGCCATCGTCCTCGATGAGTATGGCGTTACTGCCGGTCTTATCACCTTAGAAGATTTGTTAGAGGAAATCGTTGGCGAAATCCGGGACGAATATGACGAGGATGAGGAAGACCCCATCGTACAGTTAAGTGAACGGGAGTTTATCGTACAGGGTTCGGCTAACTTAGACGATATCTGTGAGGATTTGGATTTGAATTTCACCTCCGAGGATTATGACACCATCGGCGGTTACCTCATCGGGCTGTTAGACCATCTTCCTGAAAAAAACGAGGTCATTATTACCGACGATAACGTACTGCTTCGTGTAGAGCAGATGGACAAGAACCGAATTGAAAAAATCTACATAAAGAAACCGGAAGTCCCCACGGAATCCGATGTTTCTGAGGAATAAAGAGCTGGTAGCAGCTCTTTTTTCTTTGCAGAATTTCTGCTATCTCCAGGCTGCGTAATACACAATATCCTGCTGCACCGGCACCGAAAAATCCGCCATATAGTCGCTGCTGTCCCTCCAACCGTCAAATACCGCCCCCTGTTTTACCGGAGGTACGGGAGAGGATACCGTATCTCCCTCGAACAGGCAGCAGCATTTATAGCATTTTCCATCCATTTCCATGGCTTCCTTTGAAGCATAAAATTTTACCGTAACTTCTTTTATCTCCGGCACCTCCAGTTGATTTAAAATAACGATGCGGCTATCCTGTACCTTTCCTGTTTTTCCATTGGGGTGTTTCCAGCTTTCCGTCACCTTCATTGCCAGGATTCCCTTCTCCTCATCTGTTTTTTCCATTTCCACGGTAATGTCCGCCATCGCATCCACCCTTTCTGTAAGCTGCCCTATCACTTCCGCTTCTGCCATTTGCCTGCTGCCATACCTCCGGCTGCTCCCCATACGCTCCACCGCCTCCTCTGTGATAGAGGATAAATTACTCTTTATCTCCATGCTCCGGTTCATTCTTCCTGCTGCCGTCAGTAAAATCAACAGCAAAAGAAACCCCAAAGATACATTCACAATCATTGTCACTACGTTTTTCACCTCATCACCCCGCTTAAAGCACCGGCAGCTTTATCTGCGCTGTCGTTTTTCTGTTTCCGTCATCCGTGCTTGAAACCTCCACCACATAGATTCCGCTCTCTGCGAAAATAATTTCCCCCGAAGCCGCAAGGGACCCCGTAATATCCTGACCGGAGGGATTTTCCACCCGAAGGATTTGGACGGGCAGATTTCTCCCGTCATAAGCCTCCGCTTTGATATAATCCGTCAGCACAACGCTCCCCACGGAAAATCCCGTCCTGCCCTCTAAGGAAATCCCAGGCGCTGCTTTCCCATTTTCTGTTTCTAACACCCCAAAGGCTCCGTCCTGCTGTATTCGTTCCTGTCCCGTGTCCAGACGTGCCCCTGCCATTTGAAAGACGCCCCGGT
>JAGAIK010000381.1 GCA_017626625.1 Roseburia sp. | reverse complement strand
GAGCTTGCAGCTATTGGATAATCAGCCGTCTCCCCCTATAAATCTGTTACATAACCTGCCTTTTGAGGCAGGCAGGATGTTTATGCCCTCTAAGCAGGAAACTTGTTTTTTTTGATGTTTTGTCAAATCAATAATATAAAAAGATACGCCAGCATAAACAAATTGCGGGTTGGAAAAATTTGCCCGCTGCCATGCCGGAATTGCGAAACGCTTCATGCAGTTTACATTCCGTTTACCATGGCGTGTCCTTGAGTTTATCTAAATTTGCTATACTCCGGCATGAACTTTAGAAAAGGAGAAAAATTATGCTTCAATTAAAAAACATTGTTAAAACCTATGTTACCGGAGAGCTGAAGCAGGATGCCTTAAAAGGGGTATCCATCCGTTTCCGGGAAAATGAATTTGTGTCGATTCTGGGGCAGAGCGGTTCCGGCAAAACCACCATGCTCAACATCATCGGCGGTCTCGACCGCTATGACAGCGGCGATTTGATTATTAACGGTGTCTCTACGAAAAAATATAAGGATTCGGACTGGGACTATTACCGCAACAATTCCATCGGCTTTGTGTTCCAGAGCTACAACCTGATTCCCCATCAAAGCGTCCTTGCCAATGTAGAGCTGGCGCTGACACTGGCAGGCATTTCCAAAAAAGAACGCCGCCAGCGGGCGATTGATGTGCTGAATAAGGTGGGGCTGGGGGCTCATATCCATAAGAAACCCAATCAGATGTCCGGCGGTCAGATGCAGCGGGTAGCCATTGCCCGTGCGTTGATTAACAATCCCGATATTCTTCTGGCGGATGAGCCGACAGGGGCGCTGGACTCTGAAACCAGCATCCAGATTATGGAGCTTTTAAAGGAGATTGCCAAGGATAAGCTGGTCATCATGGTGACCCACAACCCGGAACTGGCAGAAACCTATTCGACCCGGATTGTCAAGCTGCGTGACGGTGAAATCATCAGTGATTCCAACCCCTATGAGGGAGATGAGCCGCCGGCGGAAACACAGAAGCGAAGGAAAATTTCCATGTCCTTCCCGACGGCGTTGTCCCTCAGCTTCAACAACCTGCGTACCAAGAAGGGACGTACCCTGCTGACTGCTTTTGCGGGCTCCATTGGCATCATCGGTATTGCCCTGATTTTGTCCATTTCCACGGGGATTCAGGATTATATTGCCGATATTCAGCGGGACACGCTTTCGTCCTATCCAATTTCCATTACGCAGCAGGAATCGGCAGTTACCAGAATCTTGAACGGAGGAGATGAGGTGCTCGGCAAGGACCAGGAAGCCCATGAAATGGATGCCGTATACGCAAATGACCGGATGTATGACCTGTTCAACGCAGCTTTTACCGGAGAAGATATCGAAAACAATCTGACTGCATTCAAAGCATGGTTAGACACGGAGATGGATTCGGAAACCAGTACGACAAATCTGTATGAATCGGTGTCCACGCTTCAGTATCAATATGGGGTAGCCTTCAATACTTATGTGCAGAATGAGGACGGGGACTATCACAGTACCGATTTATCTGCGGCTCTTTCCACGGAAACGGATGATACCGACAGTTCCACGGCATCTGCCATGGCGTCCCGTCTCGGAACCATGAACCAGTGGTCTGAAATTCTGCCCGGAGCCAACGGAGAATTGATTTCCGATATGATTTATGAGCAGTATGACCTTGTAGCAGGCGCCTGGCCCACAGCGGCAAATGAGGTTGTCTTAATTCTTGACAGCAACAATGAGGTTACCGATATTGCATTTTACGCACTTGGTCTTATGTCCGATGACGAAGTCAATGATATTATGTCCGCAGTTATCAATGGAGAGGAAATTGAAACCGACAGTGAGAAGAAGGTTTCCTATGAGGATATTTTGGGAACTTCTTTCAAAATGGTACTGAACTGTGATTATTACACGAAAAACAGTTCCGGTGTCTGGACAGATGTCCGGGAGGATGAAGATTCTCTGAAATTGACGGTGGAAAACGGATATGACTTAAGGCTTGTGGGGATTCTCCGCCCGAATCCGGAAGCAGCTTCGGCTTCCATTTCCGGCACCTTTGGCTATACCTCCGCTCTGACGGAATATGTCATCGACCAGTCTGCGGAGAGTGAGATTGTGAAAGAACAGCTTTTGCCAGAGAATGAAAATTATGATGTTCTGACAGGGCTGCCCTTCGTGATGACGGAGGACATTGACCCCACCGACAGTGAGAAGGCGGAAAAGATTACAGAGTATTTTGAAACGCTGACACCGGCGCAGAAAACGGAAATTTATACTTCCATACTTTCCAAACCATCAGACGAATACCTGCAGCAGACGGTAGGCGCTTATATGGAGCAGTTTACAACCAGGGACTCTATGGTTGAACTGGTGGCTGACACCTATAATTTAGAACAGGAGACGGCAGAAGAATATCTTGCGGATTACTCCGATGAGGAATTACAGGATTTGCTGCAGACACAGCTTGAGAAACTGGTG
>JAGAIK010000380.1 GCA_017626625.1 Roseburia sp. | reverse complement strand
TCTTACCTTAGATGGGGAAAAGAAAGGAACTTTGACAGAAAAAAATCAGAGGTGGGAAAAAGACTGCGGAGGGTGCCGGGTCGTTTTTGCCACCCTTGGCAGAAGCCGTTTTTTGGAGGAATTAGAAGCAGCCGGAGAAATTGTTTTGGGAGAAATAGCCGGAAAAAGGGAATGTTATGCCTTTCACCTGTTAGGAGAACCGGGAAAAGAGACCCTTCTTATCTATGGAAGCGACAAACGGGGAACGATCTATGGGATGTTTCATCTCTCGGAGCTTATCGGTGTTGGCGCGCTGCATTTCTGGGGAGATGCCCATCCGGCAAAACGGGCTTCCATGGAAATTTTAAAATCCATGGAGCTGGTGTCCCGGGAGCCTTCCGTAAAATACCGGGGATTTTTTATCAATGACGAATGGCCCTGCTTTGGAACCTGGACCCAGGAACGGTACGGCGGTTTTACGGCGGAAATGTACGATAAGGTATTTGAACTGCTTTTGCGTCTGAAAGGAAACTACCTGTGGCCTGCCATGTGGACGTCCTCCTTTGCCTTAGACGGACCGGGGGAGGAGAGCGCCAAATTAGCGGATATCTACGGAGTGATTATGGGAAATTCCCATCATGAGCCATGCCTCCGTGCCGGAGAGGAATGGGATATTTACCGGGGGCAGGACAGTATCTACGGAAATGAATGGAATTATGTCACCAACCGGGAGGGGCTGTTACGGTATTGGCGGGACGGACTGAAACGGAGCGGAAAATACGAAAATATCGTTACCGTGGGAATGCGGGGAGAGCGGGACAGTATCATGGAGGGACCCAAAAGCTTAGGGGAAAACATCGAAGTCTTAAAGGATATTATCACTGAGCAGAAGAAGCTGATTGCGGAATACGGAAAGAAGCAGGGAGAACTGCCGCCGATGCTGCTTGCCATCTATAAGGAAGTGGAGCGGTATTTTTACGGAGAGGAACAAACCCCCGGATTAAAGGACTGGGAGGGACTGGAAGACGTCATATTTATGTTCTGTGAGGACAATTTCGGACACATGCGTTATCTGCCGGAGCAAAAGGAGAAGCATTCCGGGGGATACGGCATGTATTTTCACCTGGATTATCACGGCGCTCCGGTGTCCTACGAGTGGATTAACAGTACGCCCCTTTCTGCCATCTGGGAGCAGATGACGTTAGCCTACGAGTATGGAATCCGGGAGGTATGGATGGTAAATGCCGGGGATGTAAAGGGAAATGAATATCCCCTGTCATATTTTATGGAGCTTGCTTACGATTATGATACCTGGGGCGGCAGTGCGCCGGGAGGGACCGGGGATTATACGGAATTATGGGTGCATCGGCAGTTCGGCAGTTTCATCACAGAGGAGCAGAAAAAAATCCTCACCCGGAGTTTGACGGAGGGGACGGCGCTTATTGGCAGGCGGCGTCCTGAGGCAATGGACAGCAGAACCTATCATCCGTTCCATGAGAGGGAAGCCGACCGGGTGTTAGAGGAAGTGAAAGCGGTGCAGGAAAAATTAGTACAGATGGAACAGGAGCTTTCCGTTGAGGCGCTCCCGGCATTTTACAGCATGATTTATGATAATCTGATGATGGGGCTCAACCTGATTTGTATGCAGATTTATGCCGGAAAAAACGAACACTACGCGAGAGGGGGCAGGACGGCTGCCAATCGGTACGCGGAGAAAGTGGCGCAGTGTATCCGGGAGGATGAAAGGCTGATACAGTTAGCGGAGGAACGTTTTTCGGGAAAATGGAAAGGCATGAGGAAGGGAAGTCATATTGGTTTCCGGAAATGGAACGAGGACGGCTGCTGTTATCCCTTAAGAATGTATGTAGAGCCCTTTCCCCGTCCAAGACTTGCGGTGGCAAGGGCGGATGGAGAGCGGATTTTGCAGAAAAATTATGGAAACTATGATATAATGGAAATCTGGGATTTCAGTGAGGTTTATACTGCT
>JAGAIK010000379.1 GCA_017626625.1 Roseburia sp. | reverse complement strand
GTTTTGCGGACCTTCCGTAGGACGCTCTTTTAAAATGGAATTAAGAGAACTTTAAGAAATGCGGACTATATCTGTTTATATTTTCCTGCTAGAATATACGTATCTAAAACTAGACCAGAAATGGAGGATACCATGCAGACGATATTAGTGTGTGATGACGATAGAGAAATTGTAGAAGCGATAGAGATTTACCTGCAGCAGGAGGGCTACCGGATTTTAAAGGCATACGACGGAGAGGAAGCCTTAGAGATACTGAAAGAAAATGAAGTACATCTGCTGATTATGGACGTGATGATGCCCCGGCTTGACGGTATCCGGGCGACCTTAAAGATTCGGGAGGAAAGCAGCATTCCCATTATTATTCTCTCCGCTAAAACGGAGGACGCAGACAAAATTCTGGGCTTAAATATCGGCGCTGACGATTATATGGAAAAGCCCTTCAATCCCTTAGAGCTGATGGCGAGGGTGAAATCGCAACTGAGGCGTTATACCCAGCTCGGCAATGCCACGGAAAACAGCGGCAGCGTCTATTCGGTGGGAGGACTCTCTATTGACGATGATTTAAAGGAAGTGACGGTGGACGGTGAGGTGGTGAAGCTTACGCCCATCGAGTACAACATTCTGTTGCTTCTGGTGAAAAATCAGGGCAAGGTATTTTCCATTAACCAGATTTATGAAAGCATCTGGAATGAGGACGCCATCGGAGCGGACAATACAGTAGCAGTACATATCCGCCATATCCGGGAAAAAATCGAAATCAACCCCAAAGAGCCCCGGTATTTAAAAGTGGTATGGGGCGTCGGCTATAAGGTAGAGAAGAATTAGCGTGCTGGCACGGCAAGTCTCCGGTTAAAATGCGAACGTGCCAGTATACCAGCCGTTGATGGAGGTTCAGTTATTATGGAAAGAAAATCGTATACTTACAGCATGAAACTGACGGGCGTTATCTTCCATTTGTTTTTTAATATGGTATTCACCATTGCGGTATTTCTTTTAGCGGCGATGCTGGGGAAAAATATTTTTTCCCTGACAGATATCGGCACGGACGAGTTTTTCAGTTCCGGTTATTACACCAAATGTATGGAGGAGAAATGCAGTGCTTTGAGTGATTACCTTCATTTAGAGCAAAAAGGGGAACTGCGCACGGCGGAGGAAGAGAGGAAGTATCTGCAGTACACTGGTATCTTTAAACAGCCGGATTCCAACTTCTGCTTCTGGTACAAGCAGGACGGCGTCTGGTATACCAACCAGCCGGATACGGTAGAAGGGCAGGAGTTTGATACCCAGACGATTCTCATGGAGGCGAAAACCATGGGGGATTTCCTGCTTTATGATATGGAGATGAAGGAGTTCAGTACGAACATTAAGGGGCTGGAGGAGTATTTTTTAGGCGGCTACAGCAATCAGATGTACTGGCCGTTGGAAAACGTGGTGCTTGTCCTGGGGGTGGACGTCCAGCTTTCGGCGGAGGATGACCTTTACGACGCAAAGCAGGAGTATGAAAAACTGCACCCCTGGATAAAGGTAAGTATTGCCGGGGCGGTTATCAGCCTGATGGGATGGATTTTAAGCCTGGTTTACCTGACCTTAGCCACAGGACACCGGGAGGAAGAAGAGGGAATACACTTAAATTTTCTTGATAGAGTAAAAACAGAACTGCTTTTCGCCGTGTTTGTAGTGAGTATCAGCGAACTGCTGCTGTTACTGGGGCGGCTCAACAGCCAGACCTGGAATGTTTCCGGACTTTTGGTGGCATCCGGCACGGTGAGCCTGATTATTGACGTGCTGTTCCTGCTTTTTTATTTAAGCATGGTGCGCCGCATGAAGGCGGAGGTCATGTGGGAGAACAGCCTTGCCTGCTGGCTGCTGCGGGGCTTTGAAAAATTTTTAAGGGAGCGCACGGTTACCGTCCAGATATTATTGGCGTTTGCAATCCATATGGTGGTCTGTTTTATCCTTGCCGTGGGAGCGTTTCATTACCGGTCTGTTCTCTGCCTGATTTTGCTGCTGGTGTTCTCTGCAATGGAGGCTTATCTGATTTTGCGCAGTGCAGTAGAGCATGACCAGATATACCGGGCGGTGGAAAAGATAACCCAGGGGCAGTTAGACACCAAGATTCCGGCGGAAGAGCTGCACGGCGAGGACAGGAAGTTAGCGGAGGCAATCAACAATATCGGGGCAGGGCTTCATCATGCGGTGGACGACAGCACCAGAAATGAGCGCATGACAGCAGACCTGATAACCACTGTCTCCCACGATATCAAGACGCCTCTCACTTCGATTATTAATTATGTCAATCTCATAAAATTAGAGCACATTGAGAATGAGCGGGTAAACAATTACATTAAGATTTTGGACGAAAAATCCCAGAGGCTAAAGCAGTTGACGGAGGATTTGGTGGAGACTTCCCGCATTACCTCAGGTAATGTAAAGCTGGATATGCAGCAGATAGATTTGGTGGAACTGATTTATCAGACAGCGGGAGAGTTTAATGAAAAGTTTGAAAGCAAGGAGCTGACCATCGTCACAAAACTTCCCAAGGGGGAAGTGATGATTTTGGCGGACGGCAGGCAGCTCTACCGAGTCATCGAAAACTTATACAATAATGTAGCAAAGTATGCGTTAGAGAAAACCAGAGTCTATGTAGATGTACAGGCGGGGGAAGAGACGGCGGTCTTTTCCATCAAGAATGTTTCCGAGAAATCGTTAGCGCTTGAAAACAGCAACGCCGGAGATTTGACGGAGCGGTTTATCCGGGGGGATTCTTCCAGAACCACAGAGGGCAGCGGACTGGGGCTTTCCATTGCAAAAAGTCTGACCCAGTTGATGGGAGGAACCTTTGAAATCAGCGTGGACGGGGATTTGTTTAAGGCTGCCATTACCTTTCCGCTCTGGGGGATAGAGGAAGAGACGGAAGAATAAAAGCGGGTGTTATGGGAGGTGTTTGGTATGGTAAAAGCAGTGATTTTTGATATGGATGGGGTTTTGATTGATACAGAAAAGTGGTTGGTGAAATACTGGTGCCAGGCGGCAAGGGAGGCGGGATTTCCCATGGAACGGGAACATGCCCTTGCAATCCGCAGCCTTGCGGGGGAGTATGCCAATACCTATTTAAAGGGAATTTTCGGGGAGCAGTTTTCCTACTGGACCATTAGAGAGCGCCGCAAGGAGTTAATGAACCGGCATTTAAAGGAGCATGGCATTGAGAAAAAACCGGGGGTGGAGGAAGTGTTAGACTATCTTCGTGGTAAGGGGATAAAAACGGCGGTTGCCACTGCCACGGACCCGGAGCGGGCAAAAAAATACCTGACGGAAATCGGGATTTATGATAAATTTGACAAAGTTATCTGCGCCACCATGGTGGAGCATGGAAAGCCCAAGCCGGACATTTATCTTTGTGCCTGCGGGCAGATAGGGGAGAAAACGGAGGACTGCCTTGCGGTGGAGGATTCCCCTAACGGCGTACGCTCGGCATCCTCGGCGGGGATTCGCACCATTATGGTGCCGGATTTGACGGAGCCGGATAAGGAGACGGCGTCCCTGATTTTTGCAAAGCTGCATTCTTTATATGATATCATTCTCTGGATGGAGGATGATGAGAGAAAACTATGATTTTAATCCAGAAACGTTGAAGCAGACAGGAAGGATGATGATTTTAATGATTTAGCGTGGAAAAGTACTTGATTTTTCTGCGTTCTATCTATATAATTTCATAACATAGGCGGCTATGAGAAAACCACAAAGTTATAACCGTCGGTTTTCCACAGTTTCGGAAGAATAACAGGCACATAGAATTGGAGGAATAGTATGAAGTTATACGATAGCGGTGTTTATCTGGTAAATGGCACGGAATTAGTTGCGGAGGGCCCGGAGGCGGCAGCAGCCATCCAGAGTAAAACAGGACAGAGCGTGACAAAAGAACAGGCGGCGCAGGAGACCATTGCTTATGGTATTTTAAAAGACCATAATACCTCGGGCAATATGGAGCGCCTGCAGATTAAATTTGATAAACTGACTTCCCATGATATCACATTCGTCGGCATTATTCAGACAGCCAGAGCGTCAGGACTGGAAAAATTCCCAATCCCATATGTTCTGACCAACTGCCACAACAGCCTTTGCGCCGTAGGCGGAACTATCAACGAGGATGACCATATGTTTGGACTGACCTGTGCGAAAAAATACGGCGGCGTCTATGTACCGCCTCATCAGGCAGTTATCCATCAGTTTGCAAGGGAAATGCTTGCAGGCGGCGGGAAGATGATTTTAGGCTCCGATTCTCATACCCGTTACGGCGCCCTTGGTACCATGGCAGTGGGCGAAGGCGGACCGGAGTTAGTAAAACAGTTGTTAAATAAAACTTATGATATTGATATGCCGGGCGTGATTGGTGTTTACCTGACGGGAGCTCCGCAGAAAGGGGTAGGTCCCCAGGACGTGGCGCTTGCCATTATCGGCGAAGTATTTGACAAGGGCTACGTAAAGAACAAGGTCATGGAGTTCGTAGGACCTGGCGTGGCGAACTTAAGCGTGGATTTCCGTATCGGCGTGGACGTTATGACCACAGAAACCACCTGTCTTTCCTCTATCTGGCAGACCGATGAGAAGGTAAAAGAGTTTTATGCAATCCACGGCAGAGTGGAGGAACACAAAGACTTGCAGCCGGGGGCAGTGGCATATTATGACGGCATGATTGAGATTGATTTGAGCCAGATTAAACCGATGATTGCCATGCCGTTCCATCCAAGCAACACTTATACCATCGAGGAACTGAATGCGAATCTCATGGACATCTTAGATGACTGCGAGAAACGTGCAGAGGTAAGCTTTGACGGAGCGGTAAAATTGGATTTAAAGAGCAAAGTGCGTAACGGCAGACTGTATGTAGACCAGGGTATTATTGCAGGCTGCGCAGGCGGCGGATTTGAAAATATCTGTGATGCGGCGGACATCTTAAAGGGCGCAAGCATCGGACCGGACGAGTTTACCTTAAGCGTATACCCGGCAAGTACGCCGATTTATATGGAGTTAGTGAAAAACGGAGCAGTGGCGACGTTAATGCAGACCGGAGCCATCGTAAAGACCGCTTTCTGCGGACCGTGTTTCGGCGCAGGGGACACTCCGGCAAACAATGCCTTCTCCATCCGCCACTCCACCAGAAACTTCCCCAACAGAGAAGGTTCTAAGGTACAGAATGGACAGGTTGCCTCCGTGGCTCTTATGGATGCCCGTTCCATTGCGGCAACGGCAGCAAATAAAGGCTATCTGACCGCTGCTACTGACGTGGATGTGGAATACACCAAACCGAAATATTTCTTTGATAAGACCATTTATGAGAACCGTGTCTTTGACAGCAAGGGCGTGGCAGACCCGTCCGTGGAAATCCAGTTCGGTCCGAATATCAAGGACTGGCCTGTGATGAGCGCACTGCCGGAAAACATGGTATTGAAGGTAGTGTCCGAGATTCATGACCCGGTTACCACCACCGACGAATTGATTCCTTCCGGCGAGACTTCTTCTTTCCGTTCGAATCCATTGGGACTGGCAGAATTTGCTCTTTCCAGAAAGGACCCGATGTATGTGGGACGTGCGAAGGAGATTCAGAAGGCACAGAAGGCAATCGAAGCGGGAACATGCCCGGTAGAGGCAGTGGAAGAGTTAAAACCGGTGATGGCGGCAATCGAAGCGGCTTTCCCGGAGAAGAAATTCAGCGAAGACCACACAGAAGGGCTTCTTGGTTTCGGCAGCACCATTTTTGCGGTGAAGCCGGGTGACGGTTCTGCCCGTGAGCAGGCTGCTTCCTGTCAGAAAGTGTTAGGGGGCTGGGCAAATATTGCCAATGAGTACGCAACGAAACGTTACCGTTCGAACCTGATTAACTGGGGTATGCTGCCGTTCATCATTCCGGAGGGAGAGCTTCCGTTTCAGAATTTAGACTACCTGTTCCTGCCGGATATCCGCAAGGCAGTGGAGGATGCGGCTTCTGAGGTGACAGCTTATGTGGTGGCTGACGGCGGTTTGAAGGAGTTTACGCTGCAGCTTGGCGCCATGACAGATGATGAGAGAGAAATTATATTGAAGGGCTGCCTGATTAACTATTATCGCGGCTAAAAAGGAGAGGAATGTACCTTTGTGTGCATTCCTCTTTTGATTCGCGGCTTATGGCATACATGAAAATCAATCCGGCAAAGTAATATCCGTTCTGGCTTTCAGCATTTTCTTATAGGTTCTCGGACTTATTCCGATTTCTTTGTGAAATAATTTAGAAAAATAGCCAAAATCAGAAAAACCAACGTTTAATGACACCTCTGACACAGAGAGACTGGTGGTGTTAAAATACTGGACAGCTCTCTGAATCCGGGCATGGTGGATATACCGGGTAAGACTCATACCGGTTTCTCTGCTGAATTGCCCGGATAAGAAGG
Source organism: Roseburia sp. (assembly GCA_017626625.1). Taxonomy (GTDB): domain Bacteria; phylum Bacillota; class Clostridia; order Lachnospirales; family Lachnospiraceae; genus Roseburia. The sequence continues at coordinate 1,436 of JAGAIK010000379.1, read as the reverse complement.
AGGCGTTTTTGTGGAAATGTCCGGCAAGAAAAGACAGTGAAAGTTCCTCGTTCAAATGTTGGTCGATATATGAAATCACACTCCGAATCAGACAGGAATATTCAGAGTACGTGCGATTTTTCACCAGCAGACAGTATTTTCTGACCATTCTGTACGGGAGGGAGGCAAGCTGTTCCTGATTTGCACAGGCTTCAATCTCCGCCTCAAAAGAATCCGCAAGGTGAAGCGTATCATAGGGGTGCACGGATGTGGTAAGCAGCTTCTCCTTACAAAAGCTATTCAGTTCATGTATGTTTCTTTTCATACTGTGTAAAGACCGTTTCTTTGCGGCACCGCTTGCATCCAGAAATATTTTTAATTTATCGGAGGTTTCTTTCTGGTCTCCGCTGACCAGAGTTTCCAAAAAATCCGTCAGATACTTTGCATAATATTCTGCGGAAGAAGTGGTAAAATGCTCGAAGGCTTCGCTATTGGGCTTAAACTCGTGGGTCTCTTCTGAATAATTCAGATATTCCGGCGATACGTCACGATATTCGGGAATAAAGGCGCACAGAAGATGCTGGGTCATAAACGCCACATCATTTGCATCTGCATAGGGAAGAATTTCATAAAATTTCTCTGCCATCGCCGCCTGTTTCGGCGTCAGTTTCCGGTTTGAAATAATCCGGTGGATAAATGCTTTCGATATTTTTTCGTCACAAAAGGGACCAATGCTGATAAAATCCGGATGATTCCATTCCAGAGAAACAGATGCCATAATATTATAAAATCCCAGAGAGCTTTTTATCACTGCCATGCGGTAACATGGTTCCTGGGTTAGAAATTCCGTAAAAATATCGGGTCTTTTTTGTTCTCCCCACAGCATATTGCGGAATCCCCGGTCGATTCGCTCCATATTCTGATAAGGATGGGTATAAAGGATAGTATCTGTCTTATATGCGTCTGAAATGACCTGTCTGATAAATGGAAAAACTGTCCGGATCGTTTGGTTTTCCGTATTCATGTAGGCTTCATTCTCCTTTTTTTCATAATCTGCTACTGTCAGTATCTACAGCCTTTTCGCAGTAGAATTTTATAAACAAATGCTATCACAAAAATTATCTAAATACAACAAAAATTATCCGTGTTTCTCTGCGTGCGGTTTGCTATACTCCAAATAGAAACGTTACAAAATAACAGAGGAGGAAGAACCATGAAAATACAATGGAACAATGACTGGTTATTTTCAAAAGAAACAGGGGAAAATGCCCGGTGGGAAGCGGTCAATCTGCCGCATACCTGGAACGGAATTGACGGGCAGGATGGAGGAAACGATTATTACCGGGGAACCTGCAGTTACCGCAAAACGCTGCATAAAAGCGAGCTGCCCGGCGGAAAGCAGATTTATCTGGAGGTAGAAGGTGCCAATTCCTCCGCAGAAATATACGTGAATGGAG
>JAGAIK010000378.1 GCA_017626625.1 Roseburia sp. | reverse complement strand
TCTGGGGTTTTAAATCCAGGGTGGAATAAGATGCCGCCTGGCTCTCCTCAAACATTTGAATCAGTTCCCCGGATTTTAAGTCTGCCCCTGTCTTAATCAAACAGGTTTCTTCCTCCCCAAGGGAAACTGCCATACCAAGAACCGGAAGCTGTCTTCCCTGTTCTGTCTTGCTTTCGGCGGAACCTGTCTGTCCGTCTGTTTCTGCCGCAGTTCCAAACAGGCTCATCTGTCCGTCCGCTTCCGCTGCATTCCCGAACAAGTTCATCTGTCCGTCCGCCTCCATATGCGCATCCGCCGGATTTTCACAGGGAATAACCAAAAAACCGCACTCCCTGCCCCGCAGCTTCCCGAAAAACTGTTTCGCCTCTTTTTTATCCGTAATCAGGTAGAAATGCTCTTCCGCCTGGTTTTTCGGCGTTTCCACTTCAAAACGGCTCAGCATGTTTTTAAACTCCAGCTTTTTGCAGAGCAGATATGCTTCCTCTGTATATAAGGAAGAAATCCCGTCCAATTTCGCATTTTTTAACTCATAGTCGATGTCCGCATTTATCTCAATGGTGGCAAGGGTCTTGCTCATCTGTGCCATATCATAATGCTCTTTTAAATTATTGCTTGCCCGGGGCGGTTTGATTTCGTCCACATGGGCGTAGGCATTTTCAATGCTGCCGTATTTGGCAATAATGGCCGTGGCAGTCTTTTCCCCGATTCCCGGAACCCCCGGAATGTTATCGGAAGTGTCCCCCATCAGCGCTTTCACATCAATAAATTCGGTGGGCGTCACCTGATATTTTTCCAGTACCTCTTTTGTGTTGTAGTCCTCAATTTCCGTTCCTGTCCGCTTTGTCTTTGGAATCCGGATTTTGATGTTATCGGTGGCGAGCTGGAGCAAATCCCTGTCCCCGGAAACCACGGAAACCGTAAGACCTGCCGCCTCGCTGCGCTTCGCAATGGTGCCAAGCAAATCGTCCGCCTCGTAACCGCCTTTTTCCACCACGGTGACCCCCATCGCCTGTAACATTTCTTTCATCACGGGAACCTGCTGCCGCAGCTCGTCCGCCATGGGCTTTCGGGTTCCCTTGTACTCGGAAAACATTTCATGGCGGAAGGTCGGCTGCGACACATCAAAGGCAACTGTCAGATAATCGGGCTGCTCCTCCTCTAATATTTTAAACATAATATTTAAAAAGCCATAAACTGCGTTCGTGTGCAGCCCCTCGGAATTGGTTAAATCCGGTATTCCAAAGAATGCCCTGTTTAAAATACTGTGTCCGTCAATTAATACCAGCTTTTCGCTCATGTCTGTCTCCTAACTCTCTCTTTTCTACTATCCTGTTTTTAGGCAGCGCCTTTTTCTCTTCGCCGCCCTGGTGTAGTGACACATTCACATTTCGCCAAACGGCTTGCTGAAAGTAAATGTATCACCACCCTAGATGGCTCTGGTGTAATGCTTCAGCCACTCATTTTCCTCCGCCGTCATATACGGAGAAAGTGTCTCATACACCATTTTATGATAATCATTTAACAATTTTTTCTCCCGCCCGGTCATTAACTCCGGATCGATGGCATCTAAGTCAATGGGTGCATAGGTAATATTTTCAAAGCACATAAACTGACCATATTCGTTCTTTTCCGCCTTGTGGCAGACCAGCTCGTTTTCGGTACGGATGCCGTATTTCCCCTCTAAGTATACACCGGGTTCGTCTGTGGTAATCATGCCTTCCTCTAAAGTTCCATTGTCATGGCGCTCCGGCACAACCTTCCATCGGAATCCGTTGGGTCCTTCATGGACATTCAACACGTAGCCTACGCCGTGCCCGGTTCCGCACTTATAGTCAATTCCCATCTCCCACAGCGGGCCTCTGGAAAGAATATCCAGATTCAATCCGGTACAGCCATATAAGAATTTTGCATTGGCAAGATTTAAGTTAGAACGGCATACCGTGGTAAAATGCAGGCGCATTTCATCGGTAATGGGTCCTAACGCCATGGTTCTGGTGATATCTGTGGTGCCTTCAAAATAGTGTCCGCCGGAATCCACCAGCAGGAAGCCTTCCGGTTTTAACTCCGTATCGGTCTCCGGTGTGGCTGCATAGTGCATCATTGCCGCATTTGGTCCGTAAGCGCAGATGGTTTCAAAGCTCAACTCGATAAAATTGTCCTGCTCTCTTCTGCGTGCCTCTAAATAATCGGAAGCGGAAATCTCCGTCATGGGGATTTTGCCGATGTTGGTTTTCAACCAGTACATAAATTTCGTGAACGCCACGCCGTCCTTCACATGCGCCTTCCGGGTGTTATCCACTTCCGTTTTGTTTTTAATGGCTTTCATCAACTCTGTGGGATTGGGTTTATCCACCACTTTGATGTTTTTGTCAAGGCTGCTGCTGATTCGGTAATTGACCGCCCCTCCGTCCATCAGCACCACAGAATCTGCGGGAAGCTGCGGTACATATTCGTAAACTGCATCGTAGGGCTTCGTGGTAATTTTATTTTCCTCTAAGTAGCTGCGGATTTCCGGTGTTACGATTTCCTCCTGTAAAAACCAGAGGCACTCTTCTTCCGTAAGTACTAAATAAGACAATACCACCGGAACCGACTCGATATCGCCGCCCCGGATATTTAACAGCCATGCGATATCATAAAGGGAAGTTAAAATATGGACGTTTGCCCCCTCCTCTTTCATGGCTTTTCGCAGGTCTGCCATTTTCTCCTTTGTGCTCTTTCCGGTGTATTTTTCCTCCAGTAAAAATAAGGGCTCTTTGGATAATGCCGGTCTGTCGCTCCAGATAAGGTCGATTAAATCCTCGTTTACCTGTAAGGACGCCTGTTTTCCAGAAGCGATTTTTTCTAATTTTCTGCCCCAGGTACCGTTCACCACACGTCCGTCAAATCCAAGGCAGCCGCCCTCCGGCAGTTTTTCCTCAATAAATTCGTCTACCTTCGGCACGCCTTCCTCTCCCATGCGGTAAAGGGTGACGGTGCTGCCCTTTAACTGGTTTTCCGCCTGCACAAAGTAGCGTCCGTCCGTCCACAGTCCCGCCTCTGTCAAGGTGATGACTGCTGTTCCGGCGGAGCCGGTAAATCCGGTGATGAATTTTCTCGCCTTAAAGTGTTCTCCCACGTATTCTGATTCGTGGAAATCGGAGGTAGGAACTACATAAATGTCAATGTTCCGTTTTTTCATTTCTTCACGTAATGCTTTCAGTCTTTCCTGTATCATGGTCGTTCTTGCCTTTCTCTTATATATTCGCCCGTCAGCAGCACGGCTTTGTGGTTTTTGGTACACAAAGCCGGGGGCACGGTTACTTACGCTGATTGCATATCTGTTCTATCAGATATCTGTGTATTCAAAGAACTTTGTATCCAGCTCCGGATAGGAGCGTTTCAGGGAAATCGGTCTGCCTGCGCGGTTTAAAAAGCAGTGGGAGCTTCTTCCTGTGGTGCGCAGCTCTCCGGTTTCCTTATCCGTCATGCGGTATTCTACTTCCATTTTAATACCGTTGTATTTGATGATTTTTGCCTCTATCATTATGGTATCGTCAAAATGTACCATGCTGTGGTATTCGCAGGACACGGAGAGTACCGGGCTGATGATTTCCATTTCTTCCATCTGCTTATAGTTTAGCCCAATCTGTTCCATCAAATCCATGCGGGCTTCTTCCATCCAACGGATATAGTTGGAATGATGGATGATGCCCATCTGGTCTGTCTCGTAATATTTTGCGTGGTGCTCGTAGGGACGGATATGGATGTCTCCCATGTTTTCGGTGTAAACTTCAATTTCTTTTCCTGTCATATTGTGTCACTACCTTTCTTTCTAAGAGCAGACGATGAGCTGTGGGGGGGCATTATGGGTTAGTTGGGATAAT
>JAGAIK010000377.1 GCA_017626625.1 Roseburia sp. | reverse complement strand
CTGCACCGAAGCGATGGAGGAGCCGTCCTCCCGAAAGGGGTACTGAATACCGATGGTAAAGGGGGAGCCGTCCGGCTTTTCCCCCACGGTTAAGACATTCCCACCCAGGTTAATCAAGGCGCTTTCTACGTCCTGTTCTAATAAATATTCTTTCATCCTGTCCGCAATATATCCCTTGGCAATGCCGCCTAAATCTATTTTGGCATCGGGATTGGTCAAAGTCACTTCATTTCCGTCAATTTTAATACAGGTGTAATCTATGGTGGAAACCGCTTCTGCAATTTCCGCCTCCGAGGGCACCATGGAGGCATCGGTTTCCTCTAACAGAGCCTTTAGGGAAATATCCCATAAATCCGAAAGTTTTCCGATGGTAATGTCGAAGGCTCCGTCACTTAATTTTCCATAAGAAATCCCTTTTTTCAACAATTCGATGGTTTCCTCATGAACGGTGACGGGAGCTCCGCCTGCCCCATTGATTTTGGAAATATCGCTGTCTGGCAGGGTGTTGGAAAAATAGCTTTCGTACTGCTCGGCAAGGGTAAAACAGCCCTCTAAGGCACTTTCTTTAGAAGCATCATAAAGGGTGACGGTGATGATGGTATCAAAATAAAAGCCGGACTGGGAAATGGGCTCACTGGCACCGCAGCCGCAGAAAAGCCCGAAGCTCAGCAACAATATGGCTAATGGGGATAACATTTTTTTTGACATTTTATTTCCTCCGCAGTAATGCTGGTGATTGGCAAAGGTGCAGGCTTGGTTTGCCTCCTGAATCCTGATTCGGGTGTCAAAAGGAGGCTGAATAAGGTTATGAGGCAGATTGCACAAAGAAGGCTTTATTTTTGTTCCGATGTCCAGAGATAAGATGTTCTAAGAAATCTGCTGCTGGAGATGGTGGAGGAGGGACGTAAACGGTTCGAAGGCGCCGTCCCTGGCGCCGTCGAACCTCGCCCAGCCGTCCGTGGCTGGGCGTTACTGGGTGTCTTGCAGATTTCTAAGAACATCTAATCTCTTTCCATAGTCACAAAAACAAAGCCTTCTTTGTGCAATCTGCCAATATCAGTTATCGACAGCTCCTTTTGACACCCGAATCAATTTTATCAAAGAAACTTTAGCACACATCACAGCTTTTTTACAAGGAGTTTCCAGTAGATTTTCGGAAAATATTTTTGCCATTTCCCGTAAGATATGGTAGAGTAGTACAGTGTATATGGCTATTTGCGAAAAAATGTGCAGAAAAGAAAAGCATATGCAGTTTTCGAGGGCTTCCACAGGGAGCGGAAAGGAAAAGAACAGGCAGTGCCAGACAATAACACCTGCCATAGATAAAGAGGGGCTTAGGAAATGGAACAGAAAGAATTTCAATTCAATAAAAAGAAGAGAGTTGTGGTAAAAATCGGTTCGTCATCTTTAAATTATGAAGAAACCGGAAACTTAAATTTCACAAAGTTAGAGCATTCAGTGAGGGAACTGTGCAATCTCAGAAACCGGGGCATGGACGTTTGCTTGGTGAGTTCCGGCGCCATTGCCGTGGGAAGGCAGTCTTTGGGGCTTACGGAGCGTCCGAAGGATATTTCCACGAAACAGGCGTGTGCGGCTGTGGGGCAGGCAAGGCTGATGATGATTTACCAGAAGCTTTTTGCAGAATACAACCAGGTGGCGGGACAGGTTTTGATGACGAAAAATACCATGGTAAATCCGGTGTCCCGGGAAAATGCGAAAAATACCTTTGAGGAATTGTTCCGGCTGGGAGCAATCCCTATCGTCAATGAAAATGACACGGTATCTACCTATGAAATGCAGTTTGGCGACAATGATACCTTATCGGCAATCGTTGCCTCCCTGGTAGGGGCGGATTTGCTGATTCTGCTTTCTGATATTGACGGGCTGTTTACCGACGACCCAAGGCAGAATCCGGCGGCGGAGCTGATTGAGGTGGTGGAAAAGATGGATACGGAAATTTATGGCATGGCAAAGGGCTCCACCGGAAGTGATGTGGGAACCGGGGGTATGGCAACGAAGCTGACCGCCGCAAAGATTGCCACCCTCTCCGGTGTGGATATGATTATCGCCAACGGAAAAGATGTCTGTATTCTGCACCATATTTTTGACGACAGCTTTGTGGGGACGAT
>JAGAIK010000376.1 GCA_017626625.1 Roseburia sp. | reverse complement strand
TTCAAATTGGGAAAGGTGGAAAAAATTATGGCAATTTTAGTAACTGGAGGAGCTGGATTTATCGGAAGCCACACCTGTGTGGAATTACTTGACGCAGGCTATGAGGTAGTAGTATTAGACAACTTAAGCAACGCCTCTGAAAAGTCTTTGGACAGGGTAAAGGCGATTACCGGAAAGGCAGTCACCTTCTATAAGGGAGACATTTTAGACCGTACCATTTTAAATGAGATTTTTGAAAAAGAGAAGATTGATAGCTGTATCCATTTTGCAGGTTTAAAGGCAGTGGGCGAGTCCGTGCAGAAACCATGGGAGTACTATAACAACAATATTTCCGGTACTTTAACTCTGGTGGATGTGATGCGCCAGCATAACTGCAAAAACATCATTTTCTCTTCCTCCGCAACAGTATACGGAGACCCGGCGCAGATACCGATTACGGAAGAATGCCCGAAGGGACAGTGCACCAATCCTTACGGCTGGACCAAATCCATGTTAGAGCAGGTGTTAATGGACATTCAGAAAGCAGACCCGGAATGGAATGTGATTTTACTTCGTTACTTTAACCCCATCGGCGCCCACAAGAGCGGTACCATGGGAGAAAACCCCAACGGTATTCCGAATAACCTGATGCCCTATGTGACTCAGGTGGCAGTCGGCAAATTAAAAGAGTTAGGCGTATTCGGCAACGACTACGACACCCCGGACGGAACCGGAGTGAGAGATTATATCCATGTGGTAGACCTTGCGGTGGGTCATGTAAAAGCCTTAAAGAAAATCGACGAGAACTGCGGTCTTGCCATTTATAACCTTGGCACCGGACACGGCTACAGCGTGCTGGATATTGTAAAGAATTTTGAGGAAGCGACCGGAGTGAAGGTACCTTACTCCATCAAACCGAGAAGAGCAGGGGATATTGCCACCTGTTACTGCGACCCGTCAAAGGCGGAGCGGGAGCTGGGCTGGAGGGCACAGTACGGTATCAAGGAGATGTGTGAGGACTCCTGGAGATGGCAGAAGAACAATCCGAATGGATATGAGGATTAATTTCATACAAAAAGAATTTTTGAGCAGATGCTGATAAAACAGCATCCACCAATAAACTGAAATAGGGCAGTTGCCATACAGGGTGCGAAAAAAAGACAGGTAAGAAACGATTGTTTTTACCTGTCTTTTTTTCTGCTTTTACTATTTGTACGATAAACTGGGAGTTGCATTATTCTACGATATTCGTTATATAGTCGTAATCAATTTTCTCTTTTGCTGCAGAATAGAAAAAAGGGTCTTTTCTAATTGTATCATCTGAATTGATAATAAAATTATTCCAACCATCTGATTCATTGCCATCAGATAGATAAATAGTTACTTTGAAGCTATACCCAGAATAACCAGCCGATAGCTTTGACCTTTTTACTTCAACATCATTCAAATTATCAATAATATGTTGAATTTGCTCTTTATCTTGAATATGTGTTGAATTTCCACTGTTACCATTAAAAATAACGATTTCTTTGACTTCATTGGGGTCTAAATTCATCAAGTCGATTGGAGCATTATACCAAACAGCAATGCCTACAATAAGAACTACTATAACAGATAATAATATGGCTATTTTCTTTTTCATATCAACGCATCTCCCTTGTAAAATCCCGATTTGCAGCCTGCTTATCTATAACTATTTTACCATTCGTTTTTTCCTGGCACAAGCCGAAGCAAAAAGAAACCGGCTGTCGGTAACTTTTTATTTGGAAAATTTAGGGTTGTATTCTGCACAAATATAATGTACTATTATATCTGGTATTGAAAACTAGATAAAATGGTTTGCAAGGAGACAACAATATGGAAAAGAAACCGATATTTGATATGAAAGCATTTCAGAAATGGAATATTAAGGTTCCGCTGATTCAGGGAGGCATGGGAGTCGGCGTCAGCCTCAGCGGGCTGGCAGGCGCGGTGGCTGCGGAAGGCGGAATTGGCATTATTTCCACGGCACAGATTGGGTTTGCGGAACCGGATTTTGAAAATCATGAGGAAGAATGTAATCTGCGCGGAATCCGCAAGCATATTCAGAGAGCAAAGGAAATTGCAGGAGGCGAGGGCATGGTGGGCGTCAATGTCATGGTGGCGCTGCAGCATTACAAAGAGCATGTACGGGAGGCAGTGCGCGCAGGGGCGGATGTTGTCATCTGCGGGGCAGGGCTGCCCCTGGATTTGCCGGAACTGGTAAAGGGAAGCCTGACAAAGATTGCCCCGGTGGTTTCTTCAAAGAGAGCTATTGCGCTGTTGTTAAAGAGCTGGGATAAAAGATACCAGCGGGTGCCGGATTTTATCGTTGTGGAAGGACCGGAGGCGGGCGGTCATCTGGGCTTTTCAAAAGAACAACTGTCGGATGCGGAGAAGCCGGATTTTGCTGTGGAATTAAAAGAGATTATCGGTGAAAAGAAAAAATACGAGGAAAAGTATCAGACAGACATTCCGGTATTTATGGCAGGCGGCGTCTGGGACGCAGCGGATGCGGAAAAAATCTGCGCTCTGGGGGCGGACGGCATACAGGCAGCCACCCGTTTTGTGGCGACGGAGGAATGCGACGCCTCGGAAGCTTATAAGATGGCGTATGTCCATGCAAAACCGGAGGAGATTAAAATTATCAAAAGTCCGGTGGGAATGCCGGGGCGTGCCCTGGAAAACGAACTGCTCCGGGAGGTGGAAGAGAAAAATCCGGTGAAAATCAGCCATTGCTATCACTGTATCAAAAACTGCCATCCGGCAGAAATCCCTTATTGTATCACCAAGGCATTGGTGGCGGCAGTAAAAGGCGATGTGGAGCACGGGTTGGTGTTCTGCGGCAGCAATGTGGGGAAAATCAAAAAGATTGAGACGGTGCATGAGGTGGTACAGGATTTGATGTATAAAGAAATAGGATGATATCCATTGGGATTAGCAGAAAAACCGCCAGCAATGGCGGTTTTTCTATTACCGGGTTTTCTTGGCGGTTTCCAAAAAAGCAATAAAAAATGCCGAAACCAAAAAGCTTCGACATTCTCGGGTTGGGCTGTTATAAAAACAGTAGCAGCTCGTAGGGGAATCGAACCCCTGTTTCCGCCGTGAGAGGGCGGCGTCTTAACCGCTTGACCAACGAGCCATTTAATCAATATTTATGAAGAATATTGAGCAGTTCATAGGGGAATCGAACCCCTGTTTCCGCCGTGAGAGGGCGGCGTCTTAACCGCTTGACCAATGAACCGGACAAGAACTATTATAACACCTGATTTCAAAATTGCAAGCTTTTTTTGAAAAAAATTAAAAAAAGGGAAAAAACAGCGGAAAACCTGAAAAAAGTCTTAAAAATTTTCGAATTTTTTGTAGAAATATGGAAGCAACCGTGATATAATGACCGCTGTAATAAAAACGAAAGATAAAATAAATAGAGGATGGGGAATAAAGTGAGATTCAAAAGAGGCAGTTTGCGGAATGAGGAGAAACATGACCTTGTAAATTTATCGTTGGATATTTTAGGAGACATCTATCCGAGAATTATCAAAATCAATTATAGCAGCGGAGAGGGAATGTTTATTAAGGACAGAGAGAGGCTTGTGGCAGAGCCCTTTGAGGTATACAACTGGCAGGTATTTCTGGAAAAATTTTTGGAGACGGTTCATCCCGATGACAGGGAGCGGTGTGCCGCTGTCATTTCCTTAGAGAATATGAAGCAAATTTATGAAAAAGGCTCGGATAACAGTATCTGCCGCTACCGCAGAAAATACGGGGACGATTATAAATGGATGCAGTCTACGATTATTCCGGTAAAAAATTATGGCGAGAGCAACTGTGTATTCATATTTGCAAAAAATATAGACAATTATTATAGAAAAGAAGAAATCCGGAAGGCGGAGCTGCAGCAGGCATTGAGGGAGGCAAGAGAAGCGGAGGCGGTGAAAACAGAGTTTCTGCAATATATGTCCCATGACCTGAGAACGCCTATGAATGCGGTTTTGGGAATGAGTGCGCTGGCAATCGATGCGGTGAGAAAACGGGACACGGAAAAAACGGAATATTATTTAGAGCACGTGCACCGCATGGGAGAATACATGGCATCCATGTTAAATGATATTTTGGAAGTCAGCCGCATGAAGAAGCATGGCGTTGTCTGCCGGCGGGAAGTATTTTCCATGGAGCAGTTCTTAGATGACTGCCGGGAATATGCCAGGGCAAAGCAGCAGAACCGGAAAATAGATTTTACCTGTCAGGTGGAGGAAGAATTAGAGGAGACTTATCTGGGAGATTCCATCCGCATGGAGCAGGTGCTTTATAACCTGATTTCTAACGCCTTTAAATTCAACCGGGAGCCGGGAAGCGTCAGGCTGCAGGTCAGACTGGCAGAGAGAAATGAGAAAACGGATTTCCTGGAATTTTGCGTGGAGGATACCGGAGTAGGGATAGACGCAGAGTTTATGGAGACTATGTTTGAGACCTTCACAAAGGAGCGGCAACTGACTTCGGATAATCATGCGGGGCTTGGCGTGGGTCTTTCCATGGTGAAGCTTGTGACAGAGGCGTTAGGAGGAACCATCCGGGCGGAAAGTGAAAAGCAGGTGGGCAGCCGCTTTTATGTGACGGTTCCGTTAGAGCGGGTGAAATAAATTCCAGAAAATACTTGTATTTCTGATAAGAAAGTGCTATTCTAGTAGATGATAACACGGTGACTGGATTGAGAGAGGACGAAAGTTCTCTCTCAATTCACGTTTATAGACGTTGTCAGAAATGAAAAAACGGAATAAAAACATCAGTGGGCAGTCAGTTCTGCGTGCTGAGGGGAAAGAAGGTGTACACATGTCAAAGCGTGAAAGTTATGAAGCGCGCACCGAAGAACTGATAACTCCCATTTTAGAGCGGATGAATTTCGAACTGGTGGATGTAGAGTTTGTGAAAGAAGGCGGTATCTGGTATCTTCGTGCTTACATTGACAAAGAAGGCGGTATCACGGTCAACGACTGTGAGGCTGTGGCAAGAGAGATGAATGAGATATTAGACCGGGAAGATTATGTGGAGGAATCCTATACCTTTGAGGTGAGTTCTCCGGGTCTTGGCAGACCGCTGAAAAAGGAAAAAGACTATGTCCGCAGCATGGGGAAGGAATTAGAAATCCGTACCTACCGTGCCATCAACCGGGAAAAGGAATTTTACGGTATTTTAAAAGCATATGATGATAAGACGGTGACCATTGAGACGGAAGACGGGGAAGAGTTAGTCTTTGAGAAAAAGGATATTGCGTTGATTCGTCTGGCATTTGATTTTTAATAGAGAAAGTTTTATTTGTTGCTTAATAATAACGATAGAATAAATTTTAGGAGGAAAAATAAAAATTAG
>JAGAIK010000375.1 GCA_017626625.1 Roseburia sp. | reverse complement strand
TATGCTTGCAGACGCTGAAAAGGGATTGTTTGATATGGTTGTGGTAAAGGACATCTCTCGATTTGCGAGAAATACCGTTGACTTATTGCAGAGTGTCCGTAAATTAAAAGCACTTGGTATTGAAACGCAGTTCCTTACGGCTAACATGACAAGTATGGGTAACAGTGAGTTTGTTTTAACTATTTTTGGGGCATTAGCTCAAGAGGAAAGCGCTAATACTTCAAAACGTATTAAGTTTGGTAAGAAAATGAATGCGGAAAAGGGCAGGGTTCCGAATATTGTTTACGGATACGATAAGACTATTGGTGATTATTTCAATTTGTCCATTAACGAAGAGGAAGAAAAGGTTATCCGTCAGATGTTCAAATGGTACACTGAGGAAGGCTTTGGCGGGGCAAAGATTGCCAATATGCTGAATGACCGAGGCATCAAAACCAAACGAGGCAATAACTGGAGTCAGAATTCGGTATGCCGTATTCTGACCAATGAGATATATACAGGAAAAATTATCAACGGAAAAGAAGAGATTGCAGATTTCCTAACCGGTCAGAGAAAGGAAAAGGACGAATCTGAATGGTTGGTAACAATTCGCCCGGAACTTCGCATTATTGAAGATGAAACCTTTGATAAAGCACAAGAGATTTTGAAAGGTCGCCATGATTCTTTCAAACTGACCCATGAGCGTCAAAGTAACAAGTATTTATTTTCCACATTGATTAGGTGTAAGGATTGCGGATGGTCTTTCCGTAGAACTGTCCGTCAGTATAAGAATACCTATGTGCGCTGGGTATGCTCCGGTCACAATGGTCGTGGTGCGGATAGCTGCCCGAATGCAGTAACGGTAGATGAGGAAGAGCTGATTCAGGTATTGCAGGAGTATTTTCAAGATGTGCTCAGCAAAAAGAAAAAAGTAATCGACCATGTAATCAGAGAATTCCAACGTGTTTATAAGGCAAAGGACGAAAATATTGAATACGAAAAGGAACTGAATGCAGAGTTAAATAAGCTGCGTAAGTCCCGTGAGAAATATATGGACATGTATACCGATGATTTGATTTCCAGAGAGGAGTTGAATGAGAAGATCGGAGGCATGAGAAAAGAGATTGAGCGATTGGAAAATGAACTGAAAATGGTGTCCTATCATCTGACCAAAGGAGAACAGTTGGAAGCAATTTTGAACAGTACTTTCAAAGAGATGGAAGATATTACAGATGTTCATGAAATGACCAACACTCAGCTCAAACGCTTGATTCAGAAGATTGAAGTGGACAAGGATGGCAACGTAGATATTTATTTGCGTTTAATTGGAGATTTGGGGCTTCACGAAACGGTACTCATTGATGGAATAGATGAAGATACGCAAACTGTTGAAGAAACGCTTGCTGATGATTTCGGAACAAACCAAGAGAAACATCAAAGTACAAAGTAAGCCCAAGGTACAGAGCACTCCAAAGGCACTAAATCAGCAAAACTGGCTAAAAATGAAAATGCAAGCAAGAAACAAAGTAAAATCAACAGAGCCAGCAAAAAACCAAAAGACATCTACCTCAAAAATCATTCCAAATCGTCACAACCGTACACAAGGATGTAACAGAGCGCCTGGTACAGATAAATCCGGCTTTGGCGGCGGAGACAAGAAAGGTGCTAGATGTAAACAAGTCGGAACGTCATATCCGCGGCGGGCTTGCCACCAAGGAGAAATACCTGCACCAGCACCAGACGGCGTGAAAAAATATCAGGGAGAAAAATCAGCATTAGCGCCAAACGGAATGATGAAAATTCAAGTAAAAGTGGATTGCGGGAAAACGGAAATCATACTAAAATGGAGGAGCGGGATACACAGCCGCAATAGTTAAAGGAGGAAACGGGCGGAGCAGGGAAAATTCTGGTTTGCCGGGAAATAGATACGATGAGCATAGAGATTGACAGGGAACAGGTTATTGAAAAATTCAAAGCATATACGTCTGCTTATGATATTTCAGATGAAAAAATAAAACTAAAAATCTATCATACATACCGGGTGGCGGGGCTTTGCGAACGTATTGCCAAATCCGAAGGAATGCCACAGGAAGAAGCGGATTTGGCATGGCTGCTAGGAATGCTCCATGATATTGGGCGGTTTGAACAACTGCGCAGATATGGGACTTTTATAGATGCAGAATCG
>JAGAIK010000374.1 GCA_017626625.1 Roseburia sp. | reverse complement strand
GCGGCGTTTCCTGCGACCATGCGGTAAATAAATTAGTGGAATACAATCTGGTCTGTGAGCTGGGCAGATTAGACGCTCCCGGCAGACCGCTGCTCTTTGGAACCACGGAGGAGTTTTTGCGGAGCTTCGGCGTACAGTCCATTGACGAACTTCCGGTGTTAAATCCGGTGCAGGTGGAGGAATTTAAGCAGGAGGCGGAAGCGGAGATGCACATGAAGCTGGACATTTAGTTCAGCTCTTTTTTTGGTTCTTGCAGTTTGTGGTAAGGCATATGAATCTATGAAACAATTTTCGGGAGCCTTATGTATCACATTGCGTATAAAAAAATTTTATGTTTTCTTTTGGCGGGAATTTTGCTGTTAGAGACGGAAACGGGAATCTATGCCTCCGAGCCCCCGAAGGAGACGGAGCTTTATGCAAAGTCCGCCGTGCTGATGGACGCAGATTCCGGGAGAATCCTATATGAAAAGGACGGTCATACCGCCATGGCAAACGCCAGTACCACCAAAATCCTCACCTGCATTCTCGCTCTGGAAAACTGCGATTTAGACAGCCAGGTGGAGGTGTCCTCCTTAGCGGCGTCCCAGCCCAAGGTTCATCTGGGAATGCGGGCGGGGCAGAAATTCTACTTAAAGGATTTGCTTTACGGACTGATGTTGGAGTCCTATAACGATTGCGCCATGGCAATCGCAGAGTTTATCGGGGGGACGAAGGAGGGCTTTGCCGGAATGATGAACCAGAAGGCAGAGGAAATCGGCTGCGAGGACAGCTATTTTATTACCCCAAACGGGCTGGACGCAAAGGACGACAGGGGATTTCACCATACCACGGCGGCGGATTTGGCAGAAATTATGCGCTACTGCATTAAGGAATCCGACAAGGCGGAAGAGTTTCTTGCCATCACCAGGACGAAGCAGTACAGCTTTACCGATATTGCAGGGAGCAGCTCCTACAGTTGCTACAACCACAATGCGTTTCTGGATATGATGGAGGGGGCGCTGACGGGTAAAACCGGATTTACGGGCACGGCGGGGTATTGCTATGTGGGAGCGCTAGAGCAGGAGGGAAAAACCTATATCGTAGCGCTGCTTGCCTGCGGCTGGCCCAACAACAAAACCTACAAATGGGCGGATACGAAAAAGCTGATGACTTACGGACTGGATAATTTTGAGAAAAAAACCTTAAGTGAGATTCCCATAGAAGATTCGAAACTGTCTCCGGTTTTAGTGACGGAGGGGCAGGGAAAACGCATCGGGGAAACAGTTTATGTCAGCCCTGTGGTAAAAGAAAAAGCGGGAACGGAGGAACTTTTAGTTCCGAAAGGACAGGAGATTACCGTTACCTATGAGATGGCGGAAAAACTGCAGGCTCCGGTGGAAAAAGGAGCGTATATGGGGAAAATTACATACCGCTTAGGGGATGAGGTCCTGAAGGAATATGAGGTACGGGTGGGGGAAACCGTAGGGAAAATCAATCTGGAATGGTGTTTCCTGCGGGTGCTCGAACTCTTCGAGCTGTTTTAAAAACAGGGCTGATACCAATGATATATTGAAAAAATACGGGATTTTTGATACCGTAAAGGTAAGTGGAAACAGATGATTCAGGCGGAACAGATGACAAAAGCAAGCGGAAGGACAAAGGGAAAAGACAGATGTCTGAAATGGATTTTATCAGAAATGAGGAACGGGCGGCAGAAAAGACGATTCTGTTGGGAAGTACGTTAGTGGTTTTCTTTCTGTGGATAGATGCGGAGGGGCTTGGGCAGTTGGGAGAAAATATGCTCTGGACGCTGCCGGAGCTGGTGATTGGCTGGTGTGTCTATATCAAACAGTACGGGACGAAAGAGAAGCGGGCTTATGTTATGACAGCCCTGGTGATGGTTCCTTTTCTTTATTTTGGAGCTGGTGCGGAGAATCTGACGGTTCTGGTATCTGCCTTTGGTGCGGTGGCGGCGCTGATAGCTCTCTACAGTATGCCCTGCCTGATTTACACAGTGACAGGCGTTGGCGTGGGACTGCTTCTTTATCACGGTCTTGTGCTCCGTTCCGTAGTGGATATGCGGAATGGACACCAACGGGCGGAAGTGTTCCTTTTATTGGTGATATTTCTCGCCATGGGCTATTTTATCAGTTATCTGGTAAAAAAATCCCTGCGGCTGAACGGGAAATTATTAGAGACAATTAAGACGCTCCATGAGACAGAACACAGTAAGGAAGCTTTTATGGCAAATGTTTCCCACGAAATCCGCACGCCTTTAAACACTGTCTGCGGCATGAGTGAGATACTGTCAAACGAAGCTTTGACAGACACGGCAAAGGAGGCAGCGTCTGATATACAGACCGCCGGGCGGAATTTGCAGACCATTGTCAATGATATTATAGATTTTTCGGAGCTGGAAACGGGAAAGACGGCGCTGCACGAAAGGGAGTATAATTTTACATCTATCATGAATGATGTGCTGAATATGGCGGTTGCTCAGAATGCGGAGAAAAATTTAGAGCTGATTGTGGACTGTGACACCAGTATTCCCTGCGGAATGATAGGGGATGCAGATAAAATCCGCCGTATCTTGTCCTGTCTGGTAAACAATGCCATTAAGTTTACGGAGGAAGGTGTGGTTTCTATCTGCGCTCTGGTAAGAAATGAGGAATACGGGGTAAATCTCTGCATCACCGTCAGCGATACCGGAATTGGGATGCCGCCGGAGCAGGTGGAGGGACTCTTTGGCAGTTTCCCAGGGGCGGCTTCCGGGAATAACAAAAAGCAGGGCGGCATCGGAATCGGGCTTGCCATTACAGAAAAACTGGTGGCTGCCATGCAGGGGTTCCTTTCGGTGAAAAGTGAGCCGGGGCAGGGGAGCGAGTTTCAGGTGGTCATCCCCCAGAAGGTGGCGGACAGCAGACCCATCGTCTCGCTGAAGGAGCGGACAGGCATAAGGATTCTTGGGTATATAGACCAGGAAAAATATAAAATCCATAAAATCCGTAAGGGCTACATAGAAATGTTTAAGCATATGAGCCGTCAGTTAGAGGTGCCCCTGTCCTTCTGCCGTAACCTGCCGGATTTAAAAAGGCAGATAGAGAAAGGCGGCTGCAGTCATCTGTTTATTTCTGCGGAGGAGTACCGGGAGGAGCCGGAATACTTTGAAAAACTGTCGGGGGAAATGAAGGTGCTCCTGATTACCGATCGGAGTGTGGAATTAGGGGAAGGACCGGATTTTTTGCGTATTTATAAGCCCTTTTATGCGCCTGCCATTGCGGCGGTGCTAAACGGGGAGTACGAAGCACCCAAAAAGGCGGGAGAATTTCACAGAAGGCTGCAGTTTACAGCACCGGAGGCAAAGATTCTGGTGGTGGATGACAATGCCATGAATTTAAAAGTCATGGAGGGGCTGCTGCGGCCTTATGGGGTGCGTTTTTATACGGCGGAAAGCGGACAGGCTGCCTTGGGAATGCTAGAGCAGCACAATTTTGATTTGATTTTTATGGACCACATGATGTCGGAAATGGACGGAATCGAAACCCTGCATCTGATGAAAGAAAAACTGGGCAGTTATTTCGACATGGTGCCGGTGGTGGCGCTGACTGCCAATGCCGTCGGCGGGGCGAGGGAGATGTTTTTAGCGGAGGGCTTCCGGGATTTTCTGGCAAAGCCCGTGGAGGTTTCCTGTTTGGAGCGGATTTTAAAAGCCTACCTTGCTCCCACAAAAATCTTAGAACAGGATAAACACAGGGAGCAAAAAAAGGAGAGCCTGATTGAGGAAGAGACGGGGCTTTTGTACTGCGGCGGCAACAGGCAGGATTACCGGGACGTCTTAAAGGTTTATTATGATTACGGCAAAACGGCAGTGCAGGAGTTAGAGCAGTTTTTTGCGGAAAAGAACTGGAAGGAATATACCATACGGGTGCATTCCTTAAAAAGCGCTTCTTTAGGCATCGGCGCTGTGTCTCTCTTTGAACTGGCAAAAGCCCAGGAGGCTGCCGCCAGGGAGGAAGCAGAGGCGGAGCTATTAAAACGGCATGATGAGATGATGGAGAAATACGGAAACGTATTGGAGGAAATTGCAGGCAGGCTGCAGGAGGACTTGCGATGATAAAATGGGTAAAACAGATATGGGATTCCTTGGAGGACCGGAATTTAGAACTGAACCACCGCCTGTTTCATCTGATTATGATGGCGGCAGTGGCGGTGGCAGTGGTGGGATTTTTCCTTTCGCTTTTTTCCGGCGCAGCTCCCCTGGGACTTGTTACCATGGGCGGAGTGGCGGTTTTTCTGGTGGTGCTTTTAGCCCTGGCAAACAAGTATCAAAAGTATGATGTGTGTGCCTGTTTAATGACCTTCTGCGTCAATGTCATTTTATTTCCCATTATCTTTTTCACCAGCGGCGGCATAGAGAGCGGTATGAACGACTGGTTTGTGCTGGGGCTGTTGGTGGTGTTTCTGCTGCTTTCCGGAAAAGCCCTTTATTTTATCCTGTTCTGTTCGCTGGTGAGCTTTTCCCTCTGTTATCTTACGGAATATTTTCATCCGGAGCTGGTATATCATCTTGCTGACCGCAAGGATATCCATCTGGATATCTATATCAGTCTGATAGCCACTGCCCTGGTGACGGGGGTGGTGATTAAGTTCCAGAAAAAGATTTATGAGAAAGAGCGGGAGTTCAGCAGGCTGCAGCAGGAGGAGTTAGAAAGGGCAAACCAGACGAAGAGCCGTTTCCTTGCCAGTATGAGCCATGAAATCAGAACCCCCATCAATGCCATTGTGGGCTTTAACGAGATGAATCTGCGGGAGCAGGTTTCCCCTGAGGTGGAGGAAAACAGTGAAAACATCAAGCGGGCGAGCAGGACGCTGCTGGCGTTGGTGAATGATGTTTTGGACCTGTCGAAAATTGAGTCGGGGAAAATGGAGATTGTGCCGAGGCAGTATGAAGTGGGCAGTATGTTAAGCGAACTGGTAAATATCATCTGGATTAGGGCACATGAAAAGAATCTGGAGTTTAAGCTGGACATTTCTCCGGAGATACCCTCCATGCTTTATGGAGATGATATCCGGGTAAAACAGGTGCTGACGAATATCCTGACCAATGCCGTCAAATATACCCAGAAAGGCTCTGTAACCCTGCAGGTGAAGGCGGAGCCGTCGGAGGGCAGACGTCTGCGCCTCATCTGTTCTGTGGCGGATACGGGGATGGGAATCAGGAAAGAGGATATCCCGTATCTGTTTGATTCTTTTAAGCGGGTGAATGAAAAAGAAAACGGAAAAATTGAAGGCACGGGTTTAGGGCTTACTATTTCCAAACAACTGGTGGAGCTGATGAACGGAAAAATTACGGTGGACAGTGTTTACCAGAGAGGTTCTGTCTTTACGGTGGAAATGGAGCAGGGAATTATTGACCGCACGCCCATCGGCGCCGTGGAGGATATGGGAAAAAGCAGCTTTTCTGTGAAAAAGAGATACCGTCAGAGCTTTGAGGCGCCGGAGGCACGGGTGTTAGTGGTGGATGACAATGAAATGAACCGTGTGGTGGTGCAGAAGCTGTTAAAAGAGACGAGGGTGCGGGTAGATACCGCGGAGAGCGGCGCAAAGTGCTTAGAACTGACGGCAAAACATTATTATCATGTGATTTTTATGGACCACATGATGCCGGAAATGGATGGAATTGAGACGTTAAGGCGGCTGCGGGGACAGGAGTACGGGCTTTGCCGTGAGACCCCGGTGGTGGCGCTGACAGCGAATAATTTCAGCGGAGCGGGGGAGATGTACCGCCGGGAAGGCTTCGAGGGATATCTGTTAAAGCCGGTGGGTGGTATTTTGCTGGAAAATATGCTGCGAAAGCTTTTGCCGGAGGAACTGGTGGAAGAAACGCCGGGGATGCCGGAGGAGGGATTAGAGCAGAAGGAGGCAGTGCCGTTATTTTCCCGCAGCGAAAAGCAGAGGCTTATCATTACCACCGAGAGCGTCTGTGATATTTCGGAGGAAATGCTGAAAAAATATGACATTCCCTGTATCTGCTATTATGTGCAGACGGAGGAGGGGAGATTCTGCGACCGGAAAGAGATATCGGCGGGGAATCTGGTGACTTATCTGAGTGATAAAAAACGGAACGTCAGCTCCATGCCTCCGAAGGTGGAGGAATATGAGACTTTCTTTGCAGATGCCTTAGATAAGAGCAGCCAGGTGCTGCACATCAGCATAGCTGCGGATATCAGCAGCGGCTATGAACGGGCGCTGCAGGCGTCAAAAGGTTTTGACAACGTCTATATTGCAGACAGCGGAAGTCTTTCCGGCGGAATGGGGCTGATTGTGCTGCAGGCAGTGAAATTCATGCAGGAAGGCGCCGGGGCAGAGGAAATCTTAGCGGAGATAGAGCGGCTGAAAAAGAGGGTTTCTGCCAGCTTTCTTCTGGGAGATACGGACAGGTTCTGCCGCAGCGGCAAAATGAGCGGAAATCTCAAAAAATTCTGCGATATTTTTATGCTGTCCCCTGGCTTTGAGGTGAAGAAAAGCCGGATTGTCTGCAAATACCTGTTTTCCGGCACGGAGGAAGCCGTTTACCGGAGATATATCCGCAGAACCCTAAAGGGAAAACGGAACATTGACACAAACGTCCTGTTTTTTACTTATGTGGGATGTTCTGCCGGGACAAGGCGGAAGGTGATTGCGGAAGTGCAGAAATACCAGCATTTTGAGCATATTGTAGAGCAGCAGACCTCCGCAGCTATCAGCAGTAACTGCGGACTTGGCACCTTTGGACTCTTATATCTGCGGAAAGAAATATAAAAAAATAAAAAGCTGTCAAAAAATTAACAATTTACTTGAAAAAAGTATGGAAACACACTATAATTTACCATAGCGGAATTTTTTGATTCTGCGGCAACATTATTCATTATAAGCCATATCAAAAGATATGGAAAAACTTTATAGATGGAGGGCAAATAGGATGAATAGTAGTAATGATAGCTTGGCAATGCAGCGTATTACCAAGTTAGTCGATGAGAGCAGTTTCATGGAAATCGGTTCTCTCGTAACCGCAAGAAGTACAGATTTTAATCTTGCAGACACCGATACACCATCCGATGGTGTTATCACAGGCCACGGACTGATTGACGGCAATCTGGTATTTGTATACAGCCAGAACGCTTCCGTATTAAACGGAACAATCGGCGAGATGCACGCAAAGAAAATTGCGGCAGTGTATGACATGGCAATGAAGATGGGAGCTCCGGTCATTGGTTTTATCGACTGTGCCGGAATGCGTCTGCAGGAGTCTGTGGATGCCTTAGACGGTTTCGGTCAGATTTATGCAAAGGAAATCGCAGCAAGAATAAACTGTTACAAAATGATGCTGCTTACCGGCTCAAAAAATCCTGCAACATTAAATTTTTACAGCAATGCCGGATATAACAGTACTGATAAAACTGCATTTATTCAATGGATTGAATGAACACAACGTTCCGTTTTGTTATGCACCGCCTTTCTTGTATTGAGTTTATGGG
>JAGAIK010000031.1 GCA_017626625.1 Roseburia sp. | reverse complement strand
GTTCATCCTGAGCCAGGATCAAACTCTCATGTTATAATTTGTTTGACTCTGTCCAGATATTATCTGGCTTATCACTTCTTTGTTCTTGCGAACACAATCCGTGATTTTACTGTTTTAGGTTGCTTCTTCTCATTTCTGATTAGAAGCGGTTCGTCTGTCAACTTTGGTTGACAGCTTGAAATTCAAAATCTTTCAAGGTTATTTCACTGTTCAGTTATCAAGGTTCCAACGTCTTTGCTTTGTAAAGCCGCCAAAATTGCTTCGCAACTTTTTCTGTCTTGCTGACTTAGTTCTCAGCGACAGCTTATTTACTATATCACTTTCAAACTCGTTTGTCAACAACTTTTTTATTTTTTTGAAAGAAGTTTTTTCTTCGTTATTATTATAGAAGAAAGCGTTCTTTCTGTTGTCTTTCAAACGCGACAACTTTTATAGATTATCATAAGTTATCTTGTTTGTCAACAACTTTTTTCTTGATTTGATATTTTAGAAATCATCCATATACAATGTGTTTTCCAAAACTACCAGATAAAGATTTTCCTGAAAGCCACTGCAACAGCAGATTTTTCAGGCATTCTCACTGCCGTTTCAGCAGTCAGCTTGTATATAGTACCACCTCATTTTTTGATTGTCAACATTTTTTTACAAGTTTTTTACACTATTTTTTCCTGACGTTCTCCCTATAAATAGATATGGTGGAGAGCCAGATAACTCTCCACCATATCTATGATTTTCACATTTCATTTTTATTTCAGCATAATGGAAATCACAAGATTATTTTCATAGAGGAACTGCAAAAACGGGTTCTGATAGATATAAGCCACCAGCATTCCTCCTAATTCACTGGTGCTGCTTAAGGCAATCAGATAAAACGCAATCCATACCAGAATAAATCCGTACATTCCGCCTGCAAAAATACCAAGTATCTTGTTCATCCCGTGGATAATCGGTATTTTGGACACTATGCCAAGAAACTGCGAAATGAAATGCACCAGAATCCATGCGGCAATCAATGCGAGAAAGAAGGAAATCCCCTCCACAATAAATCCCGCCATTCCCTTTGCAATCTGGTCATAGACGCCGCTGCTTTCCAAAAATTCATCTGCCGCTTCTCCTGTCTTTTCCAGAATATCATTGAAAACACCCTCCGGCAGATAAAGCCCCAGTTCCGCCAGTTCCGCGGTTCTACTATCCTGTTCCCCGGTTTCCCCAGTCTGACCTCCCGTTCCGCTAACCTGCTCCGTATTGCGTTCCGCCGACTGCCTCACCTCATCTGCACAGTAGGTTTCCAGTCTCTCATAGAGAGAGGTGTGTTCCAGCAGATACGTATCGATATAGGGCGTCGCCCACATGACAAACACCAGCACAATCAGCCATGACACCAAAGAATAGATGGTACGGAGAAATCCTCTCCGATACCCGCGCATCATTTCCCATATCAGTAACAGCAGTACGATAATTAAAACCCAGTTCATATGTATCTCCTTATTTCAGCCTCACTTTTTCCGTCGCATCTTCCAGTACAAGCGTATAATTTAAGCCGGAGCTTCCCGGTATGATTTTGCAAAGCGTTTCTTCAAATTCATGATGGAATTTGTATATCCCTCTTATGGTGTAAATATCGCAGGTATTTTCATTCCGGATGCAGATTTCATTGTTAGAAAGAAACTCAATGTCCGTATACTCCATTGCAAAATCCTTTTCCATGACAGGGCTGCCCTTTGAATCATAAACGCAAAGATGGTACGTCACCTCTTCGTCCTCATTTCCGGTCACCACTCCCACATAATCATGATTATAAAAAATGCTTTTTACCTCTTTTTCAAAGGCTACCTCCCCGGTCTGCTGAGGCTTTTGCGCTCCTTCAAAATAGAGCAGCCCGGAATCAGAAAACGCCACCAGCTTATCCTCGGAGATAAATTCCATTTCCGGAATCACGGTATCGTTAAAGGTGCTCGCCCCCACCACATGGTCAATTTCATTCTGTCCCACGGAACCAAAATTATAAAAGGCAATGGTACTCTTCACTGTCCCGTCACTGATATCTAACATGGACACCGCCAGCTTAACGGCATCCTGGGAAAGGGCTATGGCGATGGGATATCCTTTTTTCTCCCCGTGAATGGCTCCCTGTACAAGATTATTTCCCTCTCTATCATAAAGCGCCACGTAACCGGCGTCATCCTTCGACATCAGCACCGCTATCGTTCCCTGCGCCGCAACGCGCACCTGCTCAACAGGCATGGTGGTTTCAATACTGCTCTGCAGTCCTTCGGGGGTAAGGATATAAATCATACTGCCCTTTCTATCATAAATGGTCAGATAATTCCCGCAGATATCTATCTGAGGATTTGCCATTTCATAAGTCTGATTCCAGATTAACTCGTTAGAAGCGTTGGTGTAGAGCGC
>JAGAIK010000373.1 GCA_017626625.1 Roseburia sp. | reverse complement strand
CAGTTTATCCGATAAGATTTCCTGCTGCATACTTAAACGAATCAGGTAGACGCCAACCACATCTTCCAATACAACAACAGCGATAAAAATACCGCAAAGCCCCCATGAAACCTCAGGATACCATCCAATCAGCTTCATTCCCGGCAATACAATCCCTGCCGCTAATACGCTCACACAAACAATGGCAAGAACAAAAATCGCCACCTTTTTTCTATACTCCCGCATGACTTCATTATCCATATGTACCCTCCGTCCTTATGTACCCTGAAAAGCAGCCGTTACCATGAAATATCAGATAACACTGCTCACTGCACCTTGTCATAGTTCTTTTCCAGTTCCTTTGCAATCGGTGCAATCTGGGAAAGCATGTTGTCCATATCCTCAAACATGGAGCTCTTGGTGGTTCCTAACTCATTCGCCCGGGAAATGTGTTCAAATACCTTCTGCAACTGGTCTTCCGTCACCTCAAAGGAACGGTTTACCTCGGAAAGCTTCTGCTTGGAATCCTCTAAAGCCCCGGTAATCTGACTCTGTACGGAACCGGCGCCCCCTGCCGCCTCGGTAATCTGGTCAAACACCTCATAAGTATTTTCCACATTTTCAATACTCTGGCTTAACGCTTCTTTTGACAGGGTAATGCTGGCGTTTAATTTCTCCGTATCCATCTCCACATCGTTAATGCTGATATCTACCGCACTGACTAGGGTTTTGATTTCATTGGCAAGGTTTTTTACCTGGTCCGCCACCACTGCAAAGCCTTTTCCCTGCTCTCCTGCCCTCGCCGCCTCAATGGACGCATTCAACGCTAACATATTGGTCTGGTTCGCAATGGAAATAATCTGGGTCATGCAGTCCTTAATTTTCTGTACGGACACCTGGAAATCTGAAAATGTACTCTCTATCTCCACAAAACGCTCCTGCACCTGGCTAGAGCTGTCCTTTAAGCCTCCCACTTTCTCCTGTGCCTGTCCCACGGAATCGGCAATTTTCTGCTGTACGCCTGCAAATTCGGAAGAAACCTCCCCCACAGACGCAAACATATCATCAAAGGAATCTAATTTTTCCTTCAGTGACGCATTCTCTTCTAACACCTCGCGGAACGCTGTCTGTACTTCCTGCAGCTCATTCAGGGAGCTTACCTCATTGGCTGCTAACCGCTTCTGATAATCTTTCAGACTGTCTGCCACGTGAACAATGGGATGCAGGTCTAAGGGTTCCCTCTGCGCAGCTTTCTCTACGCTCTCATTCTTCTTTGAAAAAAACATAGCCTCTCCTCTTCTTTCGTCCAATCATTTTATTCAAATACCACGCAGGACATGGTCTGATTCACAAACTGGCTGTTGCAGTGTTCCCCATAGCCGAAGAATCCTGCATGGTTGCCCAGCGAACCCATGGCTTTTAAGTAGCTGTCTAACTGCTTTTCCTGCTGGAATAAAAGATAACGGAATACACAGTTTACAGAAAATACTCCGGAAATCCGGCTAAAATCCGCCCGAATCTGCTCCACGGTATTTGCCACAATCTCTTTATAATCCTGAAGTTCTAACAGCGTCAGTACATCAGAATCATTGACCTGTCTGTAGCAGGCAAGGGAATTTCCCACCACCTCTTTAATTGAAATAATGCAGATATCCTGTCCGTTCATCTTACCAAAGGGATTTTTAAAAGTCTGGGTTCCGATATCCGACTCGCTGATATGTAACGTCTCCTGATATACCTGCTTTACCGGTCTGCCGTTCAGCTCACCGATGATATACTTGGAACGGTCTGTCTTCGAGGCGATAAAGCGGATATCCGGCATGGGCTGATAGAGATTTTCTTTATAAACCTTGACCCTGCCTCCCGTATTTTTCACCAGCGCATATACCGCTGCATCCTGATATACCGTTCCGTTCGCCGATACCATGCCTGCGTCCCCGGTTCCTCCCATCAGGGAAATCTTCTGTTTTCCCAGCACGCTGTAGACTGTTGTCAGCACACAGGCGTCATTCCCCGTACAGAAATCAATACATACCGTGTCTCTTTCCATCGCGCTGATTTTCCGCAAATCCTGTTCTAATCGCGAAATATATTTTACAGGCATCGTAGTTACTTCTTCTATCACATTTGCCACCGCTGTCACGCCCTCGGTAAAGGCAACAACTCCCACGCCTTTTTCCACCACAGTCGTGTCGTAGCTCATTCCCACACAGCCGATGCTGGGTACCCCCGGATATAAGGTTTCAAGCTCTGCT
Organism: Roseburia sp.; assembly: GCA_017626625.1. Lineage (GTDB taxonomy): Bacteria > Bacillota > Clostridia > Lachnospirales > Lachnospiraceae > Roseburia. Next base: position 4,019 of record JAGAIK010000373.1, on the reverse strand, counting down.
ACATGTTCCGCAAACTGCTTCTGATTGGACATTAACAAAATCAACTTTGGATTGTTAAGCCCTTTTACCGCTTCTTTTAATACGCCGCTTTGGCTCATTCCATAAAATTGTTTCACCCTTTATCTCCTTTACATTTTCTGTATTTTCCCCATAACTCTTCTGACTAATAAACTTCTCTATGTCCTCTATTATACTGTTATTTGTAAATTTTTACAATTTTTTTCTATAAATATTACTTTTTATTGCCCATCTGCACATAAGATTTGTCTACTTTCATCACTACGTTGTGATTATTTCCCAGTTTTTTCTTGACCTCCCGCTCAATCATGGCAGTTAATTCCTCATCGCTGATATAAAATTTATAAGGCACAAGGACATCAAAAATCAGGTTTGTATGAGTCGGTCCCGTCACTACCCGGAAATCATGAATACTAATCACTTCGTCAATCCCTCTGATAATGGAAACCACCGCCGCTTTCATCTCACTGATGTGCTCGTCAGAGGTCACCACAGGGTCCATATGTATGGTGGCGTCACAGCCTAATTTTGCCCGCAGTTCATTTTCAATATTGTCAATGATATCGTGAACCTCTAAGATATCCCCCTCTGCCGGAACCTCTGCATGTAACGATATCATCTGACGTCCCGGACCATAGTCGTGGACAATCAGGTCATGAATGCCGCAGACTTCCTCATGCGCCATCACAATCTGATTAATCTGCTGCACAAATTCTTCCTCCGGCGGCTGTCCTAACAGAGGATTTAACGTCTCCTTCGCCGCATTGATTCCCGCATAAAAAATGAACACTCCCACCAGTGCACCGCAGTAGCCGTCAATGGAAAGCCCGGTAAAATGCCCCACCAGCGTGGCTGCCAGTACCACCGCTGTGGCGCAGGTATCGCTTAAGCTGTCCATGGCAGTGGCGCGCATTGCGGCAGAATCAATCTTTTTTCCGATGCGGTTGTTATAAGAATACATGTAAATTTTTACAAGAATGGATATCACTAAAATTACTACAATTAATGTGGAAAACTCCGTTTCCTCCGGATGGATAATTTTACTGATAGAATCCCGCACCAGTTCGTACGCCATCAATAAAATCGCCGCCGCCACCACAAGACCGGAAACATATTCAATACGCCCATGTCCGAAGGGATGCTCCGGGTCCGGCTTTGCCCCCGCCAGCTTAAATCCAATCAGCGTCACAACGGACGAGCCTGCATCCGACAGGTTATTGATGGCGTCCGCCGTAATGGCGATGGAGTTGCTGATGGTTCCCGCCATAAATTTTCCCGCAAAAAGAAAGATGTTTAAAATAATGCCCGTGATTCCGCAGAGCATTCCGTATTCCTGGCGGATTTTATTTTTGTCCTGCTTCTCCCGGATAAAAAATTTTGAAAGAAATGTAATCATAAACTCACCCCTATTTTATTTTTCCAAAATCCTGTATCGGCCAATAAATCACTTCTCCCTTACCCAAAATCTTATCTTTATATACATATGTATTTTCCCAGTAACGGGCATCCCAGGAATCATTCCGGTTGTCCCCCATCACCAGATAAGCGTCCTCCGGTATCTCAAAGTGGTAAGGACCCGTTGCCACCGTCCACTCCTCCTTCAGATAGGTTTCCTCCAAAGGGGTATCGGAGCCGTCGATATAAATTTTGCCGTCCTCAATATCCACCACTTCCCCCGGAAGCCCGATGACACGCTTGACATAGAGTTCCTCCTCGTCGTCCGGATAATGGAATATGACCACGTCTCCCCGCTCCGGCGAATCATTTTTGTACGCAAGGCGGTTTCCAATCAGCCTGTCTCCCGGCATAATGGTGTTTTCCATGGAGCCTGTGGGCACATCTGCGTTGATAATAAGATAATTTTTAATCAAAAATGCCGCACCGATTGCCAGTGCGAAAGTGAGTATCCAGCTTAGGATTTCTTTGGTATTGCTGCTTAACTTTTCCATCTGTTGTCCCCGATTTCTGTTAGATTTATGTTTACCTTTTATTTTACCATAGGGGGAGGAAAATAGGAACTACTTATTTTTTCGGTTTTGACCTTTCCGGCTTATATAGAAAAAGGACTGCCGTACTAAAACGACAGTCCCATATTTTACTCAAATTTTCTGTCGTAAAGCAGCGCTGCTATCAATACGACAAAGCAAGAACCCGCATTATGTACCAGCGCACCCGTTGTAGGATTTAACAGTCCTAAGACAGAACAGGCAACCGCCACAAAATTAATGCACATAGAAAGGGAAATGCTTAACTTAATCGTATTTACCGTTGCATTCGACAGGCGTTTCAAATATGAAATTTGGGAAATATCATCACTCATAAGGGCAATGTCAGCCGCTTCCACCGCAATATCACTTCCCATGCTTCCCATCGCCACACCAACATCAGCAAGTTTCAAAGCAGGTGCATCATTTACCCCATCACCTATCATACATACCAGATTTCCCTGTTCTCTTATCTCAGAAATGCTTTCTACCTTTTCTTCCGGAAGTAAATCTGCTTTTATCTCCGTAATTCCCGCCTGCATTGCAAAATATTCGGCAGCTTTCCTGTTATCTCCTGTAAGCAATACCACTTTCGTATTCATATCCGCCAGCCTGCTTACCATATTTTCCGCCTCCGGTCTTAACCGGTCTGATAAAGCAAGTAATCCGATACATGTATTGTTCTCCGCAACAAGGATAGTAGCTTTTCCCTGCATACGGAATTTTTCCAGTTCGGCAGAAACCTCCGGAGAAATGGCGGCAGCGTTTTCCCGAATAAATTTTTCGTTTCCGCAATACAGTTTCCTTCCTGATATTTCTGCTAAAATTCCCTTTCCGCTCTGCATTTGAAATTCATCCGTTTCTCTCAGCTCTATCCCCTGCTTCTTTGCATAATCAACCACCGCTTTTCCCAGGGGATGTTCGCTTTGAGCCTCTGCCGATGCCGCTAAAACCAGCAGTTCCTGTTTACTGCAATGCTCCTCAAAGGAAATAATATCACTGACTTCGAGCCTTCCATAAGTCAGCGTACCTGTCTTATCAAAAGCGATTGTATTTACCTTTCCCATTTTTTCAAGCGCTTCACCGGATTTAATAATCACCCCATGCTTCGTCGCCTGACCTATGGCTGCCATAATTGCCGTTGGTGTTGCAAGTACCAGGGCACAGGGACAAAATACCACCAGAACCGTCACTGCCCGTACAATATTCTGCGTCACAATACCTGCCGCAGCAGCCACCAGCACAGCCACCGGAACAAGCCAGCTTGCGCACTTGTCCGCAATTCTCTGCATCGGCGCCTGTTTATTTTCCGCCTCCTGAACCATTCGTATCAGCTTCTGTAAGGAACTGTCCTCGCCGACTTTCGTTGCTCTCATATCAACTGCACCAAACCGGTTGATGGTTCCGCAAAACACCTCGTCTCCAATCCCCTTATCCACCGGAAGCGATTCTCCGGTCATAATAGACTGGTCAACAGATGTTTCCCCCCGAATGATAATACCGTCAACCGGAATCGCTTCTCCTGCCAGTACACGTAAGATATCATTTTGCCGGATTTCTCCCGCCTCTATCATCTCCTCCCTGCCTGAAACAATTCTCCTCCCTTTTGCAGGGGCAAGGCTAATCAGCTTTTTGAGTCCCTTCTTTGCCCTGTCCGTTGTCATGTCCTCCAGAATCGCACCGATTTCCATGATAAAAGCAACCTCGCCCGCAGCAAATAAATCCCCGATGGCAATCGCCGCAATCATGGCAATACATATCAACAAGGCGGAAGAAATTTTACTGATTCCTTTATTATATATAATTCTCCATATCGCAAGATACAATAAAGGGATACCGCAGATAGCCACCGTAATCCATGCCGGATTAACCGGCAGAATAATGCCTGCCCTGGGAAATACAAAACTCATAATAAGAAAAACACCGCCGACAATCGTCATTGGCAATCCTGCCAGAAAATCATTCACTCGTTTTAACATAATCCTACCTCTTTTCTCTGCCTGAAATACTTTACTT
>JAGAIK010000372.1 GCA_017626625.1 Roseburia sp. | reverse complement strand
TTTTCTTCATATTAATAACAGCAGATACCCCGCCAACAAAAAGGGAATAAAAGGTATCTGATACCTCCGTCCTTTTCTTTTTATTACAATCAGATATAGTGCCGCAGCTTCCACCAGTACCAGTGCAATACAAAACAACTGCAAATTTGCGGTAAAGCCCAGAAAAATGCCGCACACCAGCACCAGTGCCCCGTCCCCATAACCGATTTTTTCTCCCTTCAAAAAGCCAAGCAGTAATAACACTGCCCCTATGGCAGCGCCAAGGAACATGTCCTTCGCCGTTATCTGCCTGAAATACCCGTAACAGAGTAATCCCGCTATTCCGGCTCCCGCAAGAAGCCCTGCGGAGACTTTCTTTTCCCTCCAGTCCTGCCACGCCGCTATCCCTAAAATTCCCAACAGTATTACCTTTTGCACCATCTCCTTTATCTACGCCTTTCCTCTCCGTGTTTTTCCGCTCTACTTCTGTTTTCTTCTCGCTGCATATCTGCGGCGGTTTCTTCCTCTTAGGTACCTTCTGCCGCACATCTGCTGCAGGGACTCCTTCCTCCCACCTCGGACAATTTTATCATGGAAATGGTTCTCTTTATGCCGCTGCACTGCAAGTCATAGTGATACCTGTCCCCCTGACTGGTAATGTACACCTTAGTCTGCCCTCTGTTTTTTTCTCTACACCTCTCGCATTCGCGGTATCTTCCGCCGTTTTCATTCCGCTTATCCCCCACGCGGTTCTTATTTACCGCAGTTACGCTCAAACGGAGATGACTGCATTCCCGGCTACGGTGATAGACCGTTCCGGTCTCCGTAATATACACCCAGATTTCATCTTCTCCATTGCCGTTTTCGCCGCTCCAGCCAGTCCATTTTCTACAGCAGACACGTCTTTCTATCTTTAGCCCCTGTCTGCCAAACAGTCTCACCGGAGCTTCTACCAAGAACGACGCCCGGATATCTATAAAATCCCCCTCCACCTTGGAATCCAACAGCGAAACTCCCGCCGCACCGCCTGTAACATAACGTGCGGTTTCCTCTCTGCCCGCAAGTTCTTTCATCACCTCCAGCTTTAATGCCGTTAAACTGACCGCCCGTCCTGCACTTTTCCCATCGCCTGCCGCATATGCCGCCAGTGTCTGCCCGGCATCCACCATTGCCCGTTCCACCTGAAGCTCCACCTGCAGCACCCGGAAGAAAAAAAGAATACTGACGAAAAAACAAGCAAGCAACGGCAATATCACAGCCGCCTCCACGGTAAAAGAGCCTCTGAGGCAGGTGTACTGCGGTGTCCCCTTACGCCATTTGTTTCTTCTAACGGTAATTGGAAATCCAGGGAGAGAATTTCTACTGTATATTTTACCTTTTCTTCTTTTGAAATAATGAGACACCGCGGTACACCTGCCTTTTTCTTTAATTTTTGTAACTGAAATGCTTTTCTTTTTCAAAGCAGAAGCCTTTAGGCGCTCCCCTCTGAACCAGGGACAAATTGGCAAACAACGGAGCCGCCTGATACTGTATAGAACAGGAAAACTCACAAATCATATGATCCATGTGCACATGCTCATATCCCAGTTTCAGCCGCAGGCTCTGCTCCATCACGTCCATCATCCGGTAAGCTAATTTTTTCGTCCCCATCATATAAAGAAACAATTTTAGGTACTCTTCATAGGTGAGCCCGTTTTCACAGTTCATTGCCTTCGCATTATTTTCAATGGAAGCCATAAGATTTTCTGTATTTGTGGTCCACTGTTCCCTGCTCTTTACCAATGCGATTTTATCCCCCCGCAGCAGGGCACGGAGGTCTAGCAGGCTCTCTACATACGCCCACGCTGCCACAATGCCGCACTGTATCACGGTAATCAGCTCCGGCTGCGCCACTGCCGCCGCTATTGCCTCTGCAACCACTTTCGCCTGATTCATTTTGGCGCTGTCCATTGTAATACAGATAATATTCGCTCCCTCCCGCAGCAGCATCAGACGGTTTATGGTTCCCTCCAGATTGGACTTATCCGTATCTTCTCCGCATAGCAGATATTCCAACTCGTAGGAAAATGCCCCATCCTCCTTTGGCTTCCGGTAATTGGAAAAGTAACTGTCCAGATATTCCCCCACCAGTACACGCTCATACCAGCCTACCTTATCATCAGCTTCCTGTGTTCCCTTTTTCAGGCTACGTTTTTGCATACTCTCCCGCAAGTCCACCTGCTTTGTGGAAATCTCAGACACATTTCCCGCCGTCAGTTCTAAAATTAAATTTTCTTTTAATTTCAGAACTATTTCCAGCGGATTTTCCGTATCTGCTCCCGCCTGATTATCTCCGCCTGTTTCTCCCGGATTTCCTACACCTGCGGTACTGTCCGCCCCATTTTCTGCTGCCTCACCACCGCCCGCTGGCGCTCCTCCTGTTTGTTCTCCCGTCGTTCCGCTTTCTGACGCTCCTGACGTCTCGCCGCTATCCCCGGAAGGCGCCTCCGCAGACGCCGCAGCTTCTTCCTGCGCCTTTTTTGCTTCTTCAATGGCACGGTCTGCTCCCTCCACACTGTAGCCACTGGTATCCTTCTGCTCCACTTCCTCGCCTTCCCGGTATCTCTCATAAAGCTTCTCAATGGTTTCCTGCGCAAGATTATGTTCCATATAAGCGGCAACGCACTGCAAAAATACAGCCCCTTTCCCGTCGGAAGCTAACTGGTACTCCGTCACCTGTGCACTCTGCATGGAAAGCCCATACATACTGGAGCCGGAATGCTGCGCCACATCAAGATTTTCCGAAATTCTCTGAC
>JAGAIK010000371.1 GCA_017626625.1 Roseburia sp. | reverse complement strand
GAAATCTTTCGTAGAGATGCGGCGTTTTATCTCCAACAATGCCCTGCTCTTTGAACGCATTAGTAATGTAGAGCTGAAGCAGTTAGAATACCAGAAGCAGACGGATGAGAAGTTAGAGCAGATATTTGCGTATATATCTGAACATGAAGAATCCAGTCAAAAGGTATTCTTTGACGGACAGATTTATGATGCGTTCAGCTTGATTGTCAGCCTTATTGGGAAGGCGGAAAAAGAAATCACACTGATAGACGGATATGTAGATGTGGGAACGCTGAATTTGCTTTCCAAGAAAAAAGAGAATGTGTCTGTGACAATCTATACACACAAACAGACAAGGCTCACAAAAACGGATGCAGAGAATTTTAATGCGCAATATCCCACATTAAAAGTGAAATATACAAAAGCATTCCATGACCGTTTCTTAATTCTTGACCGGGAAACAGCCTATCATGTGGGAGCATCCTTAAAAGACGCAGGAAAGAAATGCTTTGGTATCAACCTTATTCAAGATACAGGGATTATCAAAGACATATTACAGAGGTTAGAACTAGAAACAGAGAAATGAGATTTAAAATTGCTGAAAAAACGACGTTTCAAAGCATTGAAAATACACGATTTTTCAATGCTTTTGTTTTTTCTGAGAAAATAAATCAACCAGAGGGAAAAATGATATGACTGCTATCGTAAAAAAACAGGGAAAAAACTTTCTGAATATGGTGTGGATTTTAGCGCTTGCCACCGGAATCGGTTATGGATTTCTGGAGTTCCATATGCAGGAAACCAATATTGTATTAGTCTATGTCCTTGCCGTGCTTTTTATTGCCTGGCGCACCAATTCCTTTCTTTGGGGTATCACAGCTTCCTTTCTTGGAACGACAGTGTTTAATTTCTTTTTTACACAGCCTGTACACACACTTTTTGTGTATGACAGCGACTATTTTCTGACGTTCCTTTGTATGATAGGGGCTGCAGTGTTCAGCGCCGCCCTGACGCTGCAGACAAAAAAATATCTTGCACAGGTTTATCAGGAGAGAAAGCAGGTGGAACAGGAGCAGTATCGTGCCAATCTGCTCCGTTCGATTTCTCATGACCTGCGCACACCCCTGATGGGAATTATGGGTACTTCTGAGATGATTATGGATATGTCGGAACAGCAGGATCCCAGAAGAGCTCTGGCAAAAGATATTTATCAGGACGCAGACTGGCTCCATGAACTGGTGGAAAATATACTGGGGCTGACGAGACTGCAGGATGGAAAAGTAAATGTCAATCAGAATATTGAGCCGTTAGAGGAGATTCTCGGAACTGCCGTTTTGCATATAGAGAAAAGTCATCCCGAATATGAAATTAACATACAGCTTCCGGAGGAATATATCGAAATTATAGGGGACGGGAGGCTGCTCTCCCAGGTATTTATCAATCTGCTGGATAATGCGGTAAAGCATACGCCGCCGAAAGGAGAAATTAAAGTTGCGGTTCGACTGAAACAGGAAAATCAGGTGGAAATTCTGGTACTTGATCCGGGGAAAGGTATCGCAGAAAAGGATTTGCCCTATATTTTTGATTTGTTTTATACTTCTGCGGAAAAAGAGGCGGATGCGAAACATGGAATTGGTCTGGGACTGGCAGTCAGCAAATTAATTGTGGAAGCCCACAACGGTACAATTACGGCGGAAAACAGAAAGGATAGAACCGGAGCTGCTTTTCGAGTGTGCCTGCCGGTTTATCACGGAGATATCCGTGCAGATTCTGTCAAGGTGTCAGGAATGCAGAATATGGGCAGCGTACTTCGGGGAAATGTATAAGTTTCCACCAAATGAGAAGCGGGGGAACGGGAAAAATTCTTTCAAAAGCTCTTTTAAGGCAGACTGTTTTACCTTATAATAAATAGGGCAGATTGCCGGGAGAGGAAAAGAAAGATGTATAATGAGACAATATTAGTGGTGGAGGACGATTTACAGATACAGAGTTTTATCGGATACACTTTAGAGGAAGGCGGATATCAGGTACTTAAAACTTCAAAGGGAGAGGAAGCCATACATATGGCTGTTACGGAAAAGGTAGATATGGTGCTTCTTGATATGGGTTTGCCGGATTTAGACGGAATGGAGGTACTGCGGAAACTCAGAGAATGGTCGGAGATGCCTGTAATCATCGTTTCTGCCAGGGATCAGGACAGGGAAAAGGTCAGTGCACTTGATATGGGGGCGGACGATTATCTGACCAAGCCTTTTT
>JAGAIK010000030.1 GCA_017626625.1 Roseburia sp. | reverse complement strand
GAAGAAAACGGCGCCCACAGACATCTGAACTCTTAACTGCCAGGCAGAGAGAGCTGCATTTGAAACTGTGGGCGCCACTTTTTTCCGGAAATGGAATTTTGCGGGAAAAAGTTTATAAAAATTTTGGCATGAGGTACTTAAAAAAAGGTTATAGTTATGATATAATGAACGCAAAAACAGCGTTCCTATGCAAGTTTCTGCGAAACTTGGGATGCGCAAACAGCGTGCGCGGTAATTAGGATAAGATAGAAGAAATATGCGAAGATAATTTCGTGTATGGGTGATAACCACAGGCTGCAGATATGAATATGTATATATGCAGGAGAAAAACAGGAAAGTTGGATAAATTATGCAGGAAAAGATTCAGATTATCAGTGACGGTTCCTGTGACCTTCCGAAAGCACTGACGGAGGCGCGGGACATTAAGGTAGTACCCTTTTATGTTTCTTTTGACAGTGAAACTTATTTAAAGGAGATGGAGGAGTTAGACATTCGGGAATTTTACCAGAAGATGGTAGACAATCCCACCGTATTCCCGAAAACCTCCATGCCCTCTGTGGATGACTATTACCGGGTATTTGAGCCGCTGGCAAAAGAGGGAACGGCTATGATTTGTATCTGTATCACCACGAAATTCAGTGGTTCCATGCAGTCGGCAAACACGGCGAAGGATATGATTTTAGAGCAGTACCCGGAAGCGAAGCTTACAGTCATTGATGCCACCGTAAATACGGTGCTGCAGGGGCTTTATGTACTTGAGGCGTGCCGCCTGCGGGATTTGGGCTGGGAATACGAGCGCCTGGTAAACCGGATTCTGGAAATCCGGGAGAGCGGCAGGATTTTCTTTACCATTGCAAGCATTGATTATTTAAAACACGGCGGGCGCATCGGAAAACTGGCGGGGCTTGCGGGCAGCGCTTTGAAGATTAAGCCGCTGATTACCTTAAAAACAGGGGAAATCCATAATTCCGGCATTGCCAGAAACCGGGAGAAGTCTTTAGCGAAGGTGGTGGAGATGCTGAAGTCCTATTTAGATGAGATAAAGGCGAAGCCGGGAGAGTACAGCTTTGCGGTGGGCTATGGCTATGACTATGAAGAGGCGTGCCGTTTTAAGGAAATGCTGCGGGATTTAGTCCGGGAGCGTCTGGGCATTGACGAGATAGAAATTTTCCAGATTGGAGCCACCATCGGCGTCCATACAGGTCCTCACCCTATCGGAGTGGGAATTATCCGGCGGGCAGATGTGTGACAGTATTTCGTTGTGTTATTCTGTTTTTTCGAAGTATAGGCTGCGAATACCAAAATATGAGTTATAGTGAAAAAAGTAACAGAAAAATCCGGCGGTAAAAAACCAGCCGGATTTTTTTTAAAATGTTACCTTTTTAAGTCCAGTAGTTTTCCAGATAATTCTGAATATCATCTGTTCCCATTCCCAAGATTTCATATAGCTGATACTGACCTCCTTTCTGCGTTTGACTTTATTCACGAGACTTTCCACAGCGGCAATGTCCTGATTTGTGACATTGTTTGCTGTGGTTTTTCTAAGTATTTTAGTATATCGCCAAGCTCCTGGCGATAAAACGTGGCAAGTGAAATTTTTATAAATGATTAAATGGTATTGACAACATTATATTATATAATGTATAGTATTAATAAAGAAATAATATTAAAGAAAAAGTAATATTATAAAAATAACAGAAAGAGGGGATATCTGTATGGTATTTAATACAGGAGCCGCATTGTTAGATGCGATTGTCCTGGCGGTTGTGTCAAAGGAAGAAGAGGGTACCTATGGATATAAGATTACCCAGGATGTGCGGAGAGCCATCGAGGTGTCGGAATCCACGCTTTATCCCGTGCTAAGGAGGCTCCAGAAGGATGGGAACCTCATAGTCTATGATATGGAGTGCGGCGGCAGGAACCGGCGTTATTATAAGATAACGGACGCAGGCAGGGAGAAGCTGACAGAGTACCGCAGGGAGTGGGAGGATTACTCTTCCAAAATATCCATGCTGTTTGCAGAGTGAAGCGTGGAAGGGCTGGAAATATTT
>JAGAIK010000370.1 GCA_017626625.1 Roseburia sp. | reverse complement strand
GTCATTCCGAGAGAGTAGCAAATTATTCAAGGGAAATAGCAAGAAGGATGGGACTGTCTGAGAATGACCAACATGAGATTTACTACATGGGGCTTCTGCATGACATTGGAAAGATAGGAATATCGGATGCTATCATAAACAAAACGGAAAAGCTTACCGATGAAGAGTACCGGATGATACTGAAGCATCCGGAAATAGGTGAAGACATTTTGAAAAGCATATCGGAGATTCCGGGTATTTCAATCGGCGCAAAATTCCATCACGAAAAATATGATGGCTCCGGCTATCCTGATGGAATCTCAGGGGAGGATATCCCTCTCCAGGCAAGGATTATCGGAATTGCAGATGCCTATGATGCCATGGCATCCAAGAGAAGCTATCGCGACGTTTTACCACAGAAGATTGTCCGTGAAGAAATTTTAAAAGGAAAGGGAACACAGTTTGACCCAATGTGCACGGATATACTGTTGAAAATGATGGATGAAGATAAAGAGTATCAGATGAAAGAAAATTAAACAGCATTTCCCAACAAAAAACTCCCGCATTTTCCCGTTGCAAATCATACCATGCAACCCGAAAAATACAGGAGTTTTTTCTTTTTATTCGTTTTTACTCAAATCCGTATTTCGTATCTTATCTCTCACCCGCAGCACCATAGACGGTGACACGGAAAGCTCATCAAATCCCATCCGAAGAAATGTCTCCGTCAGCTCCGTATCCGCCCCAAGCTCTCCGCAGATACCAACCCAGCAGCCTTCTTTATGACCGTTATCCACCACCATCTTTAACATCCGAAGTACCGCCTCATGATGCGCGTCATAGATATTGTCCAGCTTTGGATTCTGCCTGTCAATCGCCAGCGTGTACTGGGTCAAATCATTCGTCCCGATGGAGAAGAAATCCACCTCCTTCGCCAGCAAATCACTAATCATCACCGCTGCCGGAGTTTCAATCATAATGCCGATTTCCACCTCTTTATAAGGCAGCCCGTCCCGGTCAAGCTCAGCTTTGACCTCCTCAATGATTTCCTTAATCGCCCGCACTTCAGCCACGGAAATAATCATCGGAAACATGATGGAAATTGTTCCATAATAGCTCGCCCGGTAAATTGCCCGAAGCTGTGTTTTAAAGATTTCCTTTCGGTCAAGGCAGATACGGATAGCACGGTAGCCCATCGCCGGATTCTCTTCTTTCTCCAAGTTAAAATACCCTACCTGTTTATCTGCGCCGATATCTAAAGTACGGATAATCACCTTTTTCCCCGCCATATTTTCCGCCACTGTTTTATAAGCGGTAAACTGAGCCTCCTCCGTCGGATAGTCCTCCGATTCTAAATAGAGGAACTCACTGCGGAATAAGCCGATTCCTCCTGCGTCATTGGCAAGCACATTTGCCACATCCGCCACACCGCCGATATTGGCGTAGAGATTGATTTTCTTTCCGTCTAAGGTGACGTTCTCTTTTCCTTTTAATTCCTGAAGCAGACGTTTTTTCTGTTCGTCTTCCTCTTTTAACTTCCGGTACTTTGCTAAAGTTTCTTCGTCCGGGTTAAGATAGAATTTTCCCTGATAACCGTCCACAATGCCAAGCATTCCGTCTATCGACGCACCGTTGTCCGTTCCTGCCGCTACGTTTCCGGAAAGGCAGCTTTCGCCGGATGGCGCCTCGTCTAATTTTTCCGGAAAATCCACCCCGATTAATGCCGGAATGTTCATGGTTCGGGCAAGAATCGCTGTGTGGGAATTGGTGGAACCGTGGCGTGTCACAAAGGACAGTACCTTGGATTTATCAAGCTGCACCGTTTCGCTGGGGGCAAGGTCATCCGCTAATAAAATCACAGGTTCCTCTCCCGTGATGGCTCCTGCGGTGCTTCCCTGCAGGATAGAAATGACACGGTTGGAAATATCCTTCACGTCTGCGGCACGCTCCCTCATGTAATCATCTTCCATCGCCGCAAACATGGCGGAAAAATTATCCCCGGTGGACGCCACCGCAAATTCCGCATTGACCTCCTGGGTTTTTATCATATTGGTGACAGATTCCACGTAATCCTGGTCGTCTAACATCATCTGGTGAATTTCAAAAATTGCTGCGTTGACTTCGCCCACTTCCTTTACGGCTTTTTCATAAAAGCCCGCCAACTGGCGCTTCGCTTCTTCCTTCGCCTCTAAAAAACGCTTATTTTCCGCCTCCGTATCTGCAACCCTGCTCCGCTTCACCGCATGGTCTTTTTTGCCGTATACCGATAACTTACCGATAGCGATTCCGCCAAATACGCTCTTTCCTTCCAATACCATCATACTTCCCATCCTTTCACCCCTACATACTACAGTTTCCTTCACTCTGATTTTTTTCCCACGCTGTTTCCTCCAACAACCCTCTTACACTGACTGCCGGATTTTTACAGATTTTCTTCCAAAAACTTACCGAGAACTGCGATAGCTTCTTCCTCCTGCTCGCCGTCGGTGTGAATGGTAATTTCCTCTCCGCATTTCACGCCAAGTCCCATCACTCCGAAAATACGCTTTGCGTCCACTTCCTTCTCTCCCTTTGCAATGGTAACGCTGCACGGAAATGCCGCCGCCTCTTTTACAAACGCTCCCGCCGGTCTTGCGTGGATACCCTCTTTGTCCTTAATCACATATTTTAATTCCTGCATAATTACACCTGTTCCTTTCCGGAACCGTCCGATGGCTTCTTCCTCTGACGGTTCCATAAACTTATTTTTTGTTTTCTATTTTCTTTTCAACCGCTTTCTTATGCCTGTTTTACATCCTTTTTCAATACTCCCAGTAAGAAACAGGAGATAACAGAGCCAATGACTAAAGCAATTAAATACTGTAACGGATGACCTACGGTCAGGAATACGAAGATACCACCGTGGGGAGCCATCAAAGTACAGTCAAATGCCATGGAGATGGCGCCTGCCACTGCCGAACCCACGATACATGCCGGAAGTACCCGGAGCGGGTCAGATGCTGCAAAAGGAATTGCTCCCTCTGTAATAAAGGAAAGTCCCATAATAAAGTTTGTCGGTCCTGCTTTCCGCTCTTCTGCGGTAAATTTATTTTTGAAGATCAAGGTTGCCAGTGCGATGGCGATAGGAGGAACCATTCCGCCAATCATAACTGCTGCCATAATGTTGTAATTTCCGGCTGCAATAGAAGCTGTTCCAAACACATATGCCGCTTTATTGACAGGACCTCCCATGTCCACAGACATCATTCCGCCTAACAGTGCACCGAGAATAATTGCGCTTGCACCGTTCATTCCATTTAACCCGTTGTTAATTAAGGTATTTAAAGCTCCGATAGGAGGCTCTACCACATAAGTCATAATCACGCCCACCAGGAAGATACCAATCAGGGGATATAACAGTACCGGCTTGATACCCTCTAAGCTGTCCGGCAGTTTTGAGAATACTTTTTTCAGTCCCAGCACCAGATAACCTGCCAAAAAGCCTGCCACCAATGCACCTAAGAAACCGGATGTACCGTTTGCCGCAATGGCTCCGCCCACAAAACCAACCGCAAGTCCGGGACGGTCTGCAATACTCATGGCAATAAAGCCTGCCAGTATCGGAAGCATAAAGCCGAATGCCGTTCCGCCGATGGATTTAAACATAGCCGCCATAGGCGTAATGGTTCCGAAGTTTGCTCTTTCCTCCATGGGAAGGGAATTTAAGTCCACCAAAAAACCGTCAATCAAAAACGCAATGGCGATTAAGATACCGCCGCCTACCACGAAGGGCAGCATATGGGAAACGCCGTTCATCAAATGCTTATAAATCTGATGTCCGATGCTGTCTTTTCCCTCTTCGTCCGCTTCCTCCGTCTTTACATTTCCTGCATGGTATACCGCCACATTTCCACCCATGGCTTTTTTCAGCAATTCTTCGGATTTGCTGATTCCGTCCGCCACTTTGCAGGAAATCACAGGTTTTCCGTTAAAACGATCCATGGGAACCTGGGTATCAGCCGCAACAATAATGCAGTCCGCCTTTGCAATTTCTTCTTTCGTCAGCACATTTTTCGCACCGCCGGAGCCTCTGGTTTCCACCTTGATGTCGCAGCCAAGCTCTTTTGCCTTTTTCTCTAAACTCTCTGCCGCCATATAAGTATGGGCAATTCCTGTAGGACAGCCCGTGACCGCAAGAATAAATTTCTTTCCTGCCGCGCTGCTCTCCGTCTGCGGGGACGCTGCCGCCTTTTCCTCTGTCTTTTCCGCCTCAGCCTCATCGATGACCTTTAAAAATTCTTCTACCGTTTTGGCATTTCGAAGAGAAGTGGTGAAATTCTCATCCATCAGCATCACCGACAGACGGCTCAGCACGTCTAAATGTACATTATCCTCTGTGTTGGGTGCTGCAATGAGGAAAATCAAACTGACCTTTTCCCCGTCTAATGAGTCAAAATCCACGCCGTCCTTTACCACCATGGCAGCAAGTCCCGGACGCTCCACCGCATCGGATTTGCAGTGGGGAATGGCAATCCCCTCGCCAATTCCTGTGGTTCCCTCCTCTTCTCTGGCAAATACTCCCTTCCGGTAAACCTCGATGTCCCTGATTTTACCGCTCTTTGCCATCAGATTTACCATCTGATTCAGCACATCTTCCTTTCCCCCGGCAGCGCCGCCCAGTTGAATGCTCTCCGCTGCAAGTAAATCCCTGATTTTCATAATTCCTTCCTCCTAAATTATTTTTTATATTGATGTAAAAGTACTTCTACCTCATCCTTTGTGGCAAGCTCCTCCGAAAATGCCGAGGCGCTTCCGGTACAAAGCCCTGTGTAAAATGCCTTCTCATAGTCTCCACTTTCCAGATAGCCTGCCAGAAAGCCTGCCACCATGGAATCTCCTGCGCCCACGGAATTTACCACTTTTCCTTTCGGCGCCTCTGCCTCATAGACGTTTCCGTCCTCTGTCACTAAGACGGCACCCTCTCCTGCCATGGAGACTAAAACATTTCTCGCTCCCATCTCCTGGAGCTTCTTCGCATAGACAACTACTTCCGATTTCCGGGAAAGTTCTACGCCGAAAATTTCTCCTAACTCATGGTTGTTAGGTTTTATCAAAAACGGATGGTACTGCAGCACATTAACCAGCAAATCCCTCGTGGCGTCCACCGCAATCTGCAATTTCTTTTCCTGCAGATGCTCCATGATATCCATGTAAATGGTCTTTGGCATCACATCGGGAATGCTGCCTGCTAATACCAGGACGTCTCCCTCCGAAAGCTCATCCATTTTTTCATAAAGCTTTTTGATATCCTCTTCTCCTATGGCGGGTCCCTGTCCGTTAATCTCCGTCTCCTCCTCGGAACGGAGCTTTACGTTAATGCGGGTCATTCCCTCTGCCACCGGAATGAAATCTGCCCGTATTCCCTTTTCTTCCATCAGGCTTTTTAATTTCTCTCCGGTAAAGCCTGCAAAAAATCCTAATGCCGTACTCTCCACTCCCAGATTTTTCAGTACAATCGACACATTGATGCCCTTTCCTCCGGGAAAAAGCTTTTCCTCACTGGTGCGGTTGACCCTGCCGCAGGTGAAGTGAGGCACCGTCACAATGTAGTCTAGGGATGGGTTAAATGTTACCGTATAAATCAAATTTCTCGCTCCTTTCTCTGTTATCTTTTTATTTAAAACATATTGTTCTCTTTCAAATTGTATTTCTTATGGTTACGATACCTGAATGATATTCTTGCAATTCCGGAACGCTTTCTGTTTCAGCTCCGTGGTAATCACCGATGCACTCTCAAAATCTCCGAAGGTAACACTGGAAATCTGGTTAAATTTGCTCTCATCGGCAAGGACATACCGCTGTTTGCAGTTTTCCATGGATTTCCGTTTCACCATTGCCTCCTTTAACTCCGGAGTGGAAAATCCTCTCTGCAAGCTGATGCCGTTGGTGCCCCAGAAGCCTTTGGTGAAATTATATTTTTCCAGCGTCGCCACCGCTTCCTCTCCCACAATGGCTTCCGTCACCGCTTTAAATTCCCCGCCGAGAATGTAAACCGTAAATCCTTTCCCTGCTAATTTTTTTGCATGGGTGATGGCGTTTGTCACAAAAACCGCATTTTTATGGGAAAGATAGTCAATCATACGCTCCGTGGTAGTACCGGCGTCAATATAAACGAAATCACCCGGTTCCACCAGTTCTGCAGCGTATTTGGCGATGACCTCCTTCGCCTCCTTATTCTGCTCCTTGCGGTGCACCACCTCATCATCTCTGGTGCTGTAAACCGTATTTTTTAAAACTGCTCCTCCGTGCACCTTGATAAGCTGACCGCCTGCGTCTAAAGCAGTTAAATCTCTTCGGATTGTGGACTCGGACGCATCCAGTTCTGTCATTAGCTGCTGCACCGTCACGCTCCCCATACTCTCTAGTATGGATAAAATTTTTGCAAATCTTTCTTCTG
>JAGAIK010000369.1 GCA_017626625.1 Roseburia sp. | reverse complement strand
GTCGGTGGACGCATCCATAAATCCGCTGAAGGATTTATGGTAGACAACAGGTGAGCGAAAGCAGCCGCAGCTTGTGAGAAATCAATGCGTATGCGAGCACAAGCTTTTATAAGAGAAAAAGAGATAAAAGGAGGAGAACCTATTATGAAAAGAGAGAAATGGAAAAATATATTTTTGGTAACTTTATCCGCGGTAACAGTGGGAGCGGCGCTTGCCGGCTGCGGAAATACAGCAGACAGCACAACAGGGAATGCCAGTGCAGCGGAAAGCGCCGGTACAGCAGGCAACGCAGCGGAAAGTAACGGTACATCAGACAACACAACGGAAACTGCCGGGACGTCGGGCGGTACGGCAGAGAAGGTCGGTGCGTCCGACAGCAGTGCAGAGGTAACGGTAATCAAGGGCGTGACAGGAGGTTCCCTTGCCCCGTACTTCTATGTAGATGAGAACAATAACCTGACAGGTGTCGATATTGAAATTGCGCAGGAAGTGTTTGACCGCCTGCCCCAGTATGAGCTGCAGATTGAGATTGCAGATGCACTGCAGGGCGTTCTCAGCGGACAGTATGACATTGCCATCAACAATTACGGTTATACAGAGGAAAGGGCAGAGAGCTATTACTTCTCTTATCCTTATAAAACCACCTATAACGAGTATATACAGAGAGTGGATGATGAGCCTCTGACGTCGCTGCAGGATATTGCAGACCGGGGCTATAAAATCGAGCTGGGAGCAGGAAGTCTTACTGCCAATGCCTTAGAGGAATGGAACGCCGAGAACCCGGAGCATACCATTGAGATTATTTATGCGGAGACGGATTTTCAGGTGAAATTCCAGCATATCATTGACGGGGTGACGGATGTTGCCATCGACGATGGACCGATTCTTGACACCCTTCTGGGAAAATTCGGTCTGGAGGGGCAGCTTGTGGGAAATGACATTGACCCGGATACGGAGGATTTCCTTTTCCCGAAAAATAACACCTATTTCCTCTTCGGCAAAAATGAGGAGGGAGCGGCGCTCCGTGAGGACGTGAACCGGGTGTTAAAGGAAATGAAAGAGGACGGCACCTTAGCGGAAATCACAGAAAAATATTTCGGCAAGGATACCAGCCCCAAGGCAGAATATTTTGAGGAAACCATAAACTAAAGCGGGAAGGAACGGAGAAAAGGAAATGGAAATTTATCGTGTCAAAAAGGGCTCTCCTGACTGGCTTTATAAAGCATATGACTACGTGCGGACGGATGCCTTCTGCTTCGGGCAGGGCATCCCGGTGGAGACAGAGTTCTCCCATGACGGAGCGGAGGAAGATTTACTGGCAGTTGTGCTTGTGGAGGAACACAAGCCTCTGGCAGGCTGCCGGATTACCTATCCGAAAGAGGGCGTTGGAAAGATTGAGAGAGTCTGCGTTATTCGGGAAAAGCAAAAATCCGGCTACGGACGCATTTTAATCGAAGAGGCGGAAAAGTGGATTTTGGAAGAGGGCAGAAAACACATCGTCATCAGCAGTCAGGACCGGG
>JAGAIK010000029.1 GCA_017626625.1 Roseburia sp. | reverse complement strand
TAACAGTTTTAATTCAACAGTGGAATCATTGTTTAAGGGGATGGACAGCTTCATCACGACGAAAACCGTGGTGGGGGATGCGGTGCATATCGGAGATACCATCCTTCTTCCTTTGGTGGATGTATCCTTCGGGGTGGCGGCAGGAGCTTTTTCCCAGGATAAGAAAAATAACGGCGCAGGAGGCATGGGCGGAAAGATTACGCCGAGTGCAGTGTTAGTCATCCAGAACGGCACCACAAAATTGGTCAATATCAAGAACCAGGACGGCGTCACTAAAATATTGGATATGGTTCCTGACTTTGTCAACAAATTCACCTCCAAAAATCAGGCGGTAAGCGACGGCGGGGAAAACAGCGACAGCGCAGCAAGGGAAGCGGCAGGAAAAGAGATGGAGGACATTCTGGAAAATTCCGTGAACCAGGACAATACAGAATCATAGTATTGCTTTAGCCGGGAGAGCATATATTGATAGTAATATATGCTCTTTTTTGGTGGAGGAATGAAACGGATCATAGGGTTTGCATTATTTTGTTTTTCCATGGGTATGCTGGTAATGATTGTGATACACAACCGTTTCTTCGGATTTATTTTGATGTTAGCCTGTATGCTTGCGGGATATTATATATTTTGCTGTGACGACTAATTCGTGCTGCGGCAAACGGCAGGAAGGAAAGGAATAAAGTACAAATGAAAACGAAATCCATAGATTTAACGG
Organism: Roseburia sp.; assembly: GCA_017626625.1. Classification (GTDB taxonomy): domain Bacteria; phylum Bacillota; class Clostridia; order Lachnospirales; family Lachnospiraceae; genus Roseburia. Next base: position 7,597 of record JAGAIK010000029.1, on the reverse strand, counting down.
CAGGTTTTCCGGGAAAGGGGCTGTTATGGTTTGCCCTGCCTCTGATATTGGGGAATCTGTTTCAGCAGTTTTACAATATGGTAGATACCATAATCGTGGGAAAATACGTGGGTGAGGAAGCCCTTGCTGCGGTGGGAGCCTCCTATGCCCTTACCACGGTATTTGTCATGATAGCCATCGGCGGCGGAACAGGCGCTTCCGTGGTGATTTCCCAGTATCTTGGGGCGAGGGAAAACGGAAATATGAAAACGGCGGTTCACACGGCGCTGTTTGCTTTTCTTGGGACAAGTATTGTGTTAGGACTATTGGGGATTGCGGCGAACCGGTGGATTCTACTGGCACTAAAAACCCCGGAAAATATACTGGGGGATGCGGCACTGTATCTTCGGATTTATTTTCTGGGACTGCCCTTTTTATTTATGTACAACATTTTAGCGGCGATTTTTAATGCGTTGGGGGATTCTAAGACTTCCCTTTATTTCCTTATTTTTTCGTCCGTTCTGAATATTTTTCTGGATTTATTTACGGTCAGGACGCTGCACTGGGGCGTTGCCGGAGTTGCCATTGCCACGGTGACCGCCCAGGGAATTGCCATGGTGTTGTCCCTGGTGGTTCTGATGAGACGGTTAAAGGCATATGAGGGGCAGGCGGAAAAATTCAGTCTGCCAATCCTGAAGAAAATGGTTAAGGTGGCGATACCCTCCATTATCCAGCAGTCCATCGTTTCTGTGGGAATGCTCCTGGTACAGTCGGTGGTCAACGGCTTCGGTTCGGCGGTGTTGGCAGGCTATACGGCGGCAATGCGTTTGGAATCCATCTGTATCGTACCCATGATATCCATGGGAAATGCCGTTTCCACCTTTACCGCTCAGAATATGGGAGCAGGGAAAGTAGAGCGGGTGCGCAGAGGGTACCGCATCAGTTATGGAATTGTCGCTGCCTTTGCGGTAATCATCTGTGCAGTGCTTCTTTTCGGGAGAGAACCTCTGATACGTATGTTTTTGGAGGAAGATGCAGGAGGGGCAGCCTTTGAGACGGGAGTGAGCTACTTGTCCTTTATCGCTTATTTCTTCGTGTTTATCGGGTTAAAAGCGGTAACAGACGGCGTATTGCGGGGAGCCGGGGACGTGGTGGTCTTTACGGCGGCAAATTTAGTGAACCTTGGCATTCGTGTGTCCTTTGCCTTTCTTATGGCTCCGGTGCTGGGAGTACAGGCGGTGTGGATGGCGGTTCCCATCGGTTGGGCGGTAAATTATCTCATATCCGGCATCCGTTATCTGACCGGGCAGTGGAGCAGAAAAAAGCTGGTGTAAATGCCGCTATTGAGAAATTGAGCCTAATAATTCCTATTGCTTTTTTTCTTAATTTCGATAAGATATAAGTGGTTAGAAAAAGCTAACTTAAATTACAAAAAACTAACCAAAGATTTCCAGAAAGAAATTCAGAATGGAGGAAAATATGAAGAATTTTGAGCAATGGGATGGTTTTTCCGGAAGATTATGGAAAGAGGGCGTTGATGTCCGGGATTTCATTCAGAACAATTACAAGCCATATGACGGGGACGAGTCCTTTCTGGCAGGACCCACCGAGGCAACGGATAAATTGTGGGGCAGATTACAGGAGCTGCAGAAAGAGGAGCGGAAAAAGGGCGGCGTCCTTGATATGGAGACGGAGGTGGTTTCTTCTCTGACCTCCTACGGAGCAGGCTATATCAGCGAGGAACTAAAGGATTTAGAGCAGGTGGTAGGCTTACAGACCGATAAGCCCTTAAAGAGAGCGTTCATGCCCTATGGCGGTATTCAGATGGCGGAGCAGTCCTGCACGATGTATGGTTATCAGCCCAGCGAAAAGCTCCACGAGATTTTTACCAAGTATCACAAGACCCACAATCAGGCGGTTTTCGATGTCTATACACCGGAAATGAAGCGGATGCGCCACAACAAGATTTTGACCGGACTTCCCGATACATACGGAAGGGGAAGAATCGTGGGCGATTACAGACGAGTGGCATTGTACGGTATCGACTATCTGATTGAAGAGAAACAGAAGGACTTTGAGGCAAGTGCCAGAAGAAGCATGAGAAGCAAAGATTATCGTATCCGTGAAGAATTAGCAGAACAGATTCGTTCCTTAAAGGGAATGAAGGAGATGGCGCAGATTTACGGCTATGACATTTCCCAGCCTGCGAAGGACGCAAAAGAGGCATTCCAGTGGCTTTACTTTGCTTATCTTGCGGCAATCAAGACCCAGAACGGTGCCGCAATGAGCGTGGGACGTGTCTCCACCTTCCTTGATATTTATATTGAGAGGGATATGGCAAAGGGCATTCTCACCGAGGAACAGGCGCAGGAATTAGTGGACCATATGACCATGAAATTCCGTATGGTAAAATTTGCCCGAATTGAGTCCTATAACCAGCTATTTTCCGGCGACCCGGTATGGGCGACCTTAGATGTGGCTGGTATCGGCATGGACGGACGTTCCCAGGTGACAAAGACCTGTTTCCGTTTCCTTCATACCTTGGAAAATATGGGACCTTCCCCGGAGCCGAACCTGACTGTTTTATATTCTTCCCATCTGCCGGAGAACTTTAAGAAATATGCGGCTTATATTTCCGTCAAAACAAGCTCCGTGCAGTATGAGAATGATGACGTAATGCGTCCGGTCTGGGGCGATGATTATGCAGTCTGCTGCTGCGTTTCCGCTACCGAGACAGGAAAGGAAATCCAGTTCTTCGGTGCAAGGGCTAACCTGGCAAAATGTCTGCTCTATGCCATCAACGGCGGTATTGACGAGAAAACCAAAGAGCAGGTGGGTCCGGCTTACCGTCCGATTACATCGGAGTACTTAGATTATGACGAGGTCATGGCAGGCTATGACGTGATGATGACCTGGCTGGCACAGGCTTATGTGGAAACCCTCAACATGATTCATTACATGCACGATAAATATTACTACGAGGCAACCCAGATGGCTCTGATTGACACCGATGTAAGACGTACCTTTGCCACCGGAATCGCGGGTTTTTCCCATGTGGTGGATTCCTTAAGCGCTATCAAATATGCAAAAGTAAAAGTCATCCGTGACGAGAACGGTCTGGCAGTAGATTATGAGACGACAGGAGATTTCCCGAAATACGGAAATGATGATGAGCGTGCCGATGAAATCGCTGTATGGCTGCTGCGCACCTTTATGAAAAAAATCAGAAGCTGCCACACCTACCGAGACTCTGAACCGACCACATCCATTCTTACGATTACTTCAAACGTGGTATACGGCAAAGCCACCGGTTCCCTTCCTGACGGAAGAAAAGCGGGAGCGCCTTTAGCCCCTGGTGCAAACCCGGCTTACGGTGCAGAGCAGAACGGTCTGCTGGCTTCCTTAAATTCCGTGGCAAAACTGCCTTATGAGGAAGCCTTAGACGGCATTTCCAATACCCAGACCATCAATCCGGGGGCATTAGGTCATGATGACGCTGAGCGCACCGAAAATCTGGTTCAGGTATTAGACGGCTACTTTGACCAGGGGGCACACCATCTGAACGTCAATGTCTTTGGAAAAGAGAAGCTCATTGACGCTATGGAGCACCCGGAGAAAGAGGAATATGCAAACTTTACCATCCGTGTTTCCGGTTATGCGGTGAAATTCATCGACCTGACAAAAGAACAGCAGATGGACGTTATTGCAAGAACCTGTCACGAGAGAATGTAAAAGATTATGGCAGCAAGGAACAGCAGTGCGAAAATGTAAAGAGAGATAGCAACATTAGAAAATATTGTGCATGGAGAAATTTCTGTGCACAATATTTCTGCGTTATGAAAAGTAATAAGAAAGGGCACACAATAGATGGAGAAAGAAAAGACAGTGGGATATGTACATTCTTTAGAAAGCTTCGGTTCCGTGGATGGTCCCGGCGTGCGGTATGTCATTTTTTTAAGCGGCTGCGCTATGCGCTGCCAGTTCTGCCACAATCCCGATACCTGGGGAATCAAGAGCGGGACGCCATATACAGCCGGGGAACTGTTGGAAAAGGCGTGGCGTTACCGCTCCTACTGGGGAGAGAAAGGCGGCATTACGGTAAGCGGCGGGGAACCTCTGCTGCAGATAGACTTTCTGCTGGAATTTTTCCGGTTAGCGAAAGAAAAAGGGATTCATACCACACTAGACACCAGTGGAAATCCATTTACCAAAGAAGAACCCTTTTACTCGAAATGGAAAGAGCTGATGCAGTATACGGATTTGGTGCTTTTGGATATTAAACATATAGATGAAGAACAGCATCAGATTTTGACAGGACAGACAAACCGGAATATCTTAGCCATGGCAAAAGAGCTGTCAGAGCTGGGAAAGCCTGTGTGGATTCGTCATGTGCTGGTGCCGGAGAGAAATGATAAGGATGAATACCTGCAGCGGCTGGCAGATTTTATCAAAACCCTAAAGAACGTAGAACGGGTGGAGGTACTGCCTTACCACACCTTAGGCATTTTCAAATGGGAAAATCTGGGGCTGGAATATCCCTTAGAGGGCATAGAACCACCCACGAAAGAGCGGGTGGAGAATGCGGAGCGGATACTTCGGGGAGAAACGGATATCCGGTGACAGTTGAAATTCAGGGGGAATCGGTTATAATAAAAGGAAAAGAAATTGCCAGTGCGTAATGTATGGATGTTTTTAAAGACGGCGTCCCACAAAATTGGAGGTAGTATATGTCTGTGATGAGTATTGAATTATTAATACAGCGGGTGGCAGAAATATGTAAAGCAAATGATGTGAAACATTTGGTATTGATTGGTTCTTTTGCAACGAATACTGCGACCCTCACAAGTGATATAGATTTTGTTGTATATGACTGTCCAGACATAATGAGGCTTGAAGAAGCGTTAGAAAACATTGATACGTTGCGTAAAATAGATGTTTTCGATTATAATTCAATTCATAATAAATATTTATTGGAGGACATTGAAAAGTATGGAAAACAAATATATTAATAGATATCATACCTTTTGCCAAAGCTTAGAAAATTTAGAGAAGAGCAGACATGCTGACCCAAAGGCTGATTTTGTATTGGAGGGAACCGTGCAAAATTTTAATCTGACCTTTGATATTTCTTGGAAAGTAATGAAAGACATTCTCATAAAACGTATGAGTGTAATGGATTTCGCAGTTGGCTCGCCACGGGAAACGCTGCAGGCTGCTTATATGAATGGATTGATTTTTGACGATGAATGGCTGCAGATGCTGAAAGTAAGAAATCAGTTGGCACATGACTATGACGGCAGCCTTGCATCTGAGACATTCGCATTGATTATTTCCGTATTTTTTGATTGTTTTGAAAAATTCAAAAATCATGTATCGAAATATTATTCCGATAATGACTTAGAATCGTTAGATTCATTTCAATAAAAAGACAAATCAGAGCAGGGCGATATCGATAGTCAGCTTTGACAGAAAGAGATATTTTTAGGTTATTTCATGCTGTCAAGCAGAGTTAGTTACTCTCACAAAATAGAAAATGCGGCGCAGATTCCCGAAAAAGTGTTAGAAAGACCATGAATCATCCAGCTTGGCAAAAGGGAGCCGCCCGCTTTCTTTTCATTCAGCCATCCCATACACCATGCGATTCCCCCGGTGAAAAGGATGATAAGGACTGCCGTTACCGGATTTACCAAAGAAAAGAACATAACACCGTGGAGCAATCCAAACAGCAGTGCCTGGACGGTATTTCCAACTAAAAATCCGAACTTTCCGGATAGCCTTTTCAACAGGAAGCCGCGAAACAGGATTTCTTCTGGTAGCGACGTGTGGAAAAAAGCATAAACCAGAATGGAGGGCAGCGCCTGTACACCCAATCCGGTAAATTCGGAGGCTGCGGTAGCTGTCCCCCGGACTAAAAGTAAAATAAATACGGAAACCACCAGGAATGCGGCAAAAATTCCCGCTGTCCACAGGAAAAGTTTTGGTTCTTTCCCGGTGTTTCCTTTCCATAAGCCTATCCATTGAAAAAAACTGCATTTTTTCCTTGCGGTAAAAAGCCACCAGAAAAATGGAAGGATAGCAAAAACAAGAATTTGAATGATACTTCCGATTAGTTTACTGATAAATAATTCCATAAATACCTCCCTGATTCTATAACACGATAAAGCAGATAAAGCCAATCATACCGACAACTGCAAAAATCAGTCCGATTCCTGCTTTCTTTTTCCTGCTGTTTAATTCGGCACGCAGGCTTTCCGATGGGTGAAGCACAGGGTATTGTCTGCGTTTCAGAAGATAGAGGGGCAGACCCGAGGAATTATTTCCCCCGGCAGCGAAAATCCCCCAAAGCTTTGGGCGCTTCAGCCCTCTGGAGGCGGAATCTGTTTCCACTAATTTATATAACTGCCAAAAGGTTGTTACATCGCCGACTAAGAGGAAAGCGGCGCTGATGACTGCCAGAATGTTCTTTAGTTCCATAACTTATCTCCCTTCTAAATCCTGCGGATAATCTGATACATAAGTGCTGCGGTACTGAGAGTTGCCAATGAGAAAACCCCCACCAGAAAATACCGGTTATCCGGTAAAAAGCCGCTTAAGGCAATCATGATGGTAAAAAGCAGAATGTTAGCCGCTATGGCAGCAATTAATTTTTTGTTGCTGTTTACCGTGTTAGTGCTTTCTTCCAGATGTTCCATCATTTCATCATCTCCCTTGAGAAGTGTATCCAGACTGACCGAATAGAGGTCGCTTAACTTAATGACGCTTACGATGTCTGGAAATGATTTTTCATTTTCCCAGTTTGAAATGGTCTGGCGGGAAACTAAGATTTCAGCAGAAACCTGTTCCTGCGTGAACCCGGCAGACAATCTTGCGTTTTTTAATTTTTTTCCGATGTCCATTGCAGTATCCTTTCCGTTTCTCTTTTGTAATTATTTTGTCAGAAAAGAGGAAGGTTGTCTATCAAAATATTTTTACATAGTGGGGGAAAGGTGTGTCAAAATTCTTTGACATGGGTTTTTAAGGGCTTTAGCGCCAAATGAGGACTGGGGTTAAATGGGCTGGAGAACTGATTGTAAAAAAGACGGACAAAAAGCCATTGCCTTTTGCCCGTCTTTTCCGGTTATTGCATTTTCCTATTCGTCAACAATTTTCCTTTATGTATTCCGCACTGCTTCATGCTTCACCAACAATGGCTTTCACACATTCTGCACTGCTTCATGCTTCACCAACAATGGCTTTCACACATTCCGCACTGCTTCATGCTTCACCAACAATCGCCTTCACACATTCCGCAATCGCCTCGTCCTTACAGTTTGCAAAGAAATACTCTTTAAAATGTTCCCCGGAGAGCGCACCCTTCACTAATTCCTGGTCTAACTCCTTCAAAATGGAAACCAAGTCCCTGTGAGTAACCTTCTTCACCTCATCGAGAATCTTCTTATTCCTCTGCTCCGGAACCACACGCTCCTTCGGATATCCACCGCCGCCCGGTGCGCAGAACAATTTTTCAAAAATATAAGTCAAATTCAATTCCCCGCCCCAGCCGAAATTCTCAGAAAACGGCAGAGCATTACAATTCCCATCATTTACCTGAGAAAACAGATAAGCATCCAACGGAGAC
>JAGAIK010000368.1 GCA_017626625.1 Roseburia sp. | reverse complement strand
GCCCCATGCCAATCCCAGTTATCGACAGCCCTTTTTCCGCCCTAATCCTGTGTCAGTTATCGCCGCGAGGGGTGGACGCTGGGCGGCACACCAATATGCTTGTAGTTGGCGGTTAATTGCCTATCGGGTTGCGTTGCACGGTTATGTTTACCTTAGTGAACTGACAACGTTGCGTCTGCTTACTTCACCTTGGTGGGGGACAATGATTCCGCAGAGCTTTTTCAAGTATTAAAGAAACAAGGCACTACACCAGGCAGATGACACCATAAGAAGGTTTTCCCAGTGTTGTGGATAATTTTTAGTATGGCTGCAACATGGAAAAAAGTCATATATTATCTATCCGGTAATTTTTGTAAATCAGCCAGTAACGTATTCCACAGCAGTCAGAAGTTTCCTTAAGAATTTCCTGCTTGCACCATGGCATAATAAAATTTGCCAGTAACGTTTACTTCGTTAGCAGATAGAAACATACCTTAAGATTTTCCATCAGTTTTCATGGCGTTATAAAATCAGCCAGTAACGTTCCACCCGCCGACAGTTAGGAATTGCCCCTTGGCTTTCCTGTCTTTCTCCCCATGGCGTTATACTTTGTAAATTTATTCGATAAACAGCTTGGAACTGTCCGCCTGTTCCGGCAGACCCTTCCAAGGACGCCGGTACTTGGCGAGGTATTTTCGAGCCTAGTATCCGCTGCGTTCTTGGGGAGCGAGAGCGTGTCTGCAGGAGCAGGCGGACAGTTCCAAGCGTCCCCATCCAAAAAATCAAAAAATAAACAATAAGAAAGAAAGGACCCCCAAACAATGACATTTATTTATTACCCTAAATGTAGCACCTGCCAAAAAGCCAAAAAATGGCTGGACGAAAACAACATCACCTATACTGAGCGCCACATCAAGGAGGACAACCCCACTGTGGAGGAATTAAAAATCTGGCACGAAAAAAGCGGTCTGGACATCAAGAAATTTTTTAACACCAGTGGTATGCTTTACAAGGAAATGCAGCTAAAAGACAAACTTCCGTCCATGACGCTGGAGGAAAAATATGCCCTCCTTGCCACTGACGGAATGCTGGTAAAACGTCCGCTGTTAGTGATGGAGGACACTGTCCTGACGGGATTTAAGGAAGCGGACTGGAGAAAAGCGCTTTTGGAGAACAAATAGCTTAGTGTAGTATAGCGGCTTGCAAATAACGATTATTTGCGGGACGCTGCATGAATGTGATGGAAAACGGAGGAAAAACGGGACCATGGGACAGATTATTTTAGCCTCCGCCTCCCCAAGGCGGAAGGAATTGTTAGAACAAATCGGCATTTCTTTTGAGGTATGCCCGGCAAAGGGAGAGGAGATGATTACCAGTACGCTGCCCTCTGCTGTGGTATCGGAACTGTCGGCGCAGAAAGCCAGAGAGGTGGCGGGTATGTTAAAGCAGTACGGAGACAGCCACCGGGAGCTGATGACGCCTCAGGATATGATGGTGCTCGGTGCCGATACCGTGGTGTCGGTGGACAATCAGATATTGGGAAAACCAAAGAATGAGGCAGATGCGGCAAGAATGTTAAGAATGCTGTCCGGCAGAACCCATGAAGTGTATACCGGAGTGACCATTGTCCTTATGAGTAAATCCGGCAAGGCAGGAGAGCATACCTTTTATGAGAAAACAGCGGTGACTATGCGGGAAATGAGTGATGAGGAAATAGAGCGCTATGTCGCCACCGGGGAGCCAATGGATAAGGCGGGAGCCTATGGGATTCAGGGAAAATGTGCGATTTATATTGACAAAATCGAAGGAGACTATAATAATGTGGTGGGGCTGCCTGTTTCTGCCATTTACCATGTATTAAAGAACCTTGGAATAGACTGGTATTTATGGTAAAATGTCGTTAGCAATGAGCAGTGCCAATCCGGGCAGATACAACTATTTGTGCTCGCACAAAAATAGTTGTATCTGTTCGGATTGATAGGGCGAATGCCCGTCAGTGAGAGAACCAAGGGTTCTCGAACGTGCACTGCGGAGCAGTTTTTTCAGAAAGAGGAAATCAAACATGAACCAATACGATAAAAAAGTAATCGAATATTTTTTAGCAAACCAGACACAGCTTTTCCCGGAAAATGTAGCCGAAACCCCGGAGGAAGCGGAGGAATTTTTAGAGGACTGCATGGCGGTTGTCTGCAAAAACATGAAGGAAGTCAGAGCATATTTTGAGGACGAGGGAGCAGACATTTCCGGCATGAGCAATGACGAGCTGTCGGAGGCGGAGGAGGTTTTCGCCCTGCCGGACGGAAGATTTTTGATTGTAGAGTCATAAGGAAGAGGTATTTATGAGTAAAAATTATGATGTAATTATTATCGGCGCCGGACCTTCCGGTATCTTTTGCGCTTACGAACTGATGGAGAAAAAAAGCGACTTAAAAGTCCTGATGATAGAGAAGGGGCGTTCAATTGAAAAACGGACCTGCCCGAAACGGAATACCAAGGTCTGCGTGGGCTGTAAGCCCTGTTCCATTACCACGGGCTTTGCAGGGGCGGGAGCATTTTCCGACGGAAAATTATCCCTTTCTCCGGACGTGGGAGGAAATCTGCCGGAAATTCTAGGCTACGACAAAACGGTTGCGCTGTTAAAGGAATCCGATGATATTTATCTGAAATTCGGTGCGGACACGAAGGTTTACGGTGTGGATAAAGAGAAAGAAATCCGGGAAATCCGCAGAAAAGCCATCCATGCCAACCTGAAATTAATCGAGTGCCCCATCCGCCATTTAGGAACGGAAGAGGGCTATAAAATTTATTCCAGGTTACAGGAACATCTGCTTGCCGCCGGGGTGGAGATGGAATTTAACACCATGGTAAAGGATATCATCATAGAAGACGGCGAGGTAAAAGGTCTGGTTACGGAAAAGGACGAGACTTATTTTGCGCCGGAGGTGATTTCCGCCGTAGGGCGTGAGGGGGCAGACTGGTTCGCCCATATCTGTGAGAATCATGGCATTGAGACAAAGGTGGGGACGGTGGATATCGGCGTCCGGGTGGAAGTCCGGGACGAAATTATGGAATTTCTCAATGAAAATCTCTATGAGGCAAAACTGGTATACCATACCCCTACCTTTGATGACAAGGTGCGCACCTTCTGCACCAACCCTTCCGGGGAGGTGGCGACGGAATATTACGACAACGGGCTTGCGGTGGTAAACGGCCACGCTTACAAATCCAGGGAATTGAAAACCAACAACACCAATTTTGCGGTGCTGGTGTCCAAAAACTTTACGAAACCCTTTAAGACGCCCATTGAGTACGGCAAACAGATTGCCCAGCTTTCCAATATGCTCTGCGACGGGAAAATTTTAGTCCAGACCTTCGGGGATTTCAAGCGGGGCAGGCGCACCACGGAGGAGCGGCTTTGCAGAAATAACCTGATACCGACCTTAAAGGACGCAGTGCCGGGAGATTTATCTCTGGTATTTCCGCACCGTATCATGGTGGATATTGAGGAAATGATTATGGCGCTTGATAAGGTGACGCCGGGGCTTGCCAGCGATGAGACGCTGCTTTACGGCGTGGAGGTAAAATTCTATTCCAATAAGGTAGTGGTAAATGAGGACTTTGAAACAAATGTTAAGGGACTGCGCGCCATCGGTGACGGCGCTTCCGTCACAAGGGGGCTGCAGCAGGCGTCCGCCAACGGTATTTCCGTGGCAAGGAGCATTTTAGCGAAGCTTGGATAACAGATAGGGTAGATACAGATGAAAAAAAACAGGTTGCGGGCAGCAGCGTGCGTCCTTTGCATGTCCCTTCTGCTTGGGGGCTGCAGGATTGGAAACCGGGAAATCGTGGTTTCCGGCACGCTGACAGATAAACAGGTATTTAAAATTGATAAGACGGCATGTGGTCTGAAAGAGGCGCGGGTGTATCTGACGAACTATCAGAATATCTATGGGACGGCATACGGGATAGATTTGTGGAAACACGATTTCGGGGAAAATTCTCTGGAGAAATACGTCAAGGATATCACTTTAGAGAAATTAGCCTATGTGGTCACTATGGATTTGTTAGCGGAAAGCCGGGGCGTGGCGCTGACAGAGGAAGAAAAGGCGCAGGCGGGGGAGGCGGCAAGGGAATATTATGCCTCTCTTTCCCAGGAGGAAATCGGGTATTTAGGCGTGACGGAG
>JAGAIK010000367.1 GCA_017626625.1 Roseburia sp. | reverse complement strand
TATGCACTGCGCAGCTTACCACACACCACAATCTCCCCGGGAGGAAACATTATGACCACCATCAGCTTATGTATGATTGTAAAAAACGAAGAATCCATCTTGGCACGCTGCTTAGACTCCATTGCTGATTTGATGGATGAAATTATCATTGTAGACACTGGTTCCACAGACCGCACCAGAGAAATCGCTTCTCATTATACGGATAAAATTTATGATTTCCCATGGAACAACGATTTTTCCGCCGCAAGAAATTTTTCTTTTTCCAAGGCACAGATGGAATATATCTACACCGCCGACGCAGACGAGGTGTTAGACGATTTCAACCGGGAGCGCTTTGCCCGGTTAAAGGCTGTCATGCTGCCGGAAATTGAGATTGTACAGATGAAATACATCACGGAAACCGCCTTCGACACCGTATTAAACGCCCAGAAGGAATACCGCCCCAAGCTGTTCAAACGGCTCCGCACCTTTACCTGGGTTGACCCCATTCACGAAACGGTGCGGCTGACGCCGGTGATTTTTGACAGCGATATCGAAATTTTACATAAACCCCAGGCATTGCACAGCAAGCGCGATTTTTCTATTTTCGTGAAGACCTTCAGCCACGACGGACGCTTTTCCCCAAAAATCCGCAACATGTATGCGAGGGAATTGTTAAAGACCGGGGACAGCAAGGACTTTGCCGAAGCAAAAAATATTTTCCTCGATATCCTGCAAAAGGATTCCTCTGAGGAAGCTGCAAAGGAAGCCTCCTGCGTGCTGGCACACGCCTACCGCTTAGAGGATAATAAAAATGAATTTTTCAAGCTCACCATGAAAGATATGCTGACCACCCCCTGTTCGGAAATCTGCTATGAGCTGGGCTCCTATTTTCTTTCCCAGAAAGATTATCCCGAAGCGGTACTGTGGTTTTACAATGCCGCCTACGAGACGGAAAGTATTTTAGATATCCACACCAGCGGCGATTTGCCATTGCTGGGTTTGGTAGAATGTTACGAATATCTTGTAACCGAGGCAAAAACAAAGATTCCTTCCGACAGCTTTCTGGTTTCCCAGTATGAAGATGCCCTGGCGCACTACCGGGCAGAAGCGAAAAACTGGACCATGCCGCGGGAAATGTAATTCCAAACTCCGATGTTATTTTCAGGATATTTTCCCCCAAAATTTTTACTCCGGGAAAATATCCTTTTTCATCCTGTATCTATTCTTTTCATCAAAAACAAATTTTTCCACCATCTTTTAATTAATTTTATCTCATTTTCTATGATTTAAGTTTTTATTACTCTTTTCTTAATCCCCTCGTTTTTTATATTCTGCGCAATAAAATGTGATATTTTCTCTTTAGTTTTAGTCTATTATGCACAAATTTATTTTCTGTTTTTCTTGTACAATTCACAAATTGACAGTTCTTTGTTGACTTCAAATTCAAATTATTGTATGTTTTTATTACCTAAAAAATATTAAGGAGAAGAGTTATGAGGTTAAAAAAAGTTGTTTTTACAAAGGTACTATGTATCATGTATTTCGTCGCAGCAATCCTGCTATCCATTCCCAGCACGGTGTCGGCTGCCGAAAAGGGATTTTATGTAAACGGAACCGGAATCTATGACGCCAACGGAAACTCTTTTGTTATGCGCGGCATCAATATTTCCCACGCCTGGTTCCCCTCCCAGACAGAAGTTTCCTTAAAGGCAGCCGCCTCCGCAGGGGCAAACACCGTCCGGGTTGTGGTTTCAAACGGTACCCAATATACCAAAACCAGCAAAAATGAATTAAAAAATATCATCAACCTTTGCAAAGAAAACAAGCTGGTCTGCATTCTTGAAGTGCATGACGCCACGGGGAAAGATGACACCTGGTCTTTAGAAAATGCCGTTCATTACTGGGTGGAAATGAAAGACGTGTTAATTGGAAATGAAGCCTATGTTATTTTAAATATAGCAAACGAGTGGTACGGCAGTTGGAACGGCTATGAATGGGCGAAAGGATATCAGTCTGCCCTCCCTGCCCTCCGCAATGCCGGAATCAAAAATCTTTTGATGGTAGACTGTGCCGGATGGGGGCAATATCCCGATTCCATCAAAGATTACGGAAAAACCGTGTTTCAGGCAGACTCCTGCAAAAACACCGTATTTTCCATCCACATGTATGAATATGCCGGAGGAGACGCTTACACGGTGCGAAAAAATATCGACAATGCCTTAGGCATCGGCGTACCCGTTGTCATTGGGGAATTTGCGGCAGACCACACCAACGGTGATGTGGATGAAGCAACCATCATGAGTTATTGCCGGCAGAAAAACGTCGGGTATTTGGGCTGGTCCTGGAAAGGCAATAACGCAGACCTTGCCAGCCTTGATATTGCATACAACTGGGACGGCTCTAACTATACGTCATGGGGAAATACACTAATCAACGGCTCTGACGGAATCCGGGCAACTTCTTCCCTTTGTACTGTCTACACCCAGAGTACTTCCGGCGGCTCTTCCCAGTCCGGCGGTTCTTCGGAATCCGGCAGCGGGGACGAATATGTTTCCCTGTTCTGGGGAAATGCCGTTTCCTCTCCATGGCAGCAGGCAGTCTCCGTGATGGCCTCCAAAAACGGCGGAAACTTTCAGGCTTCTGATATTTCTTTCAACGGATATTTTTATGTAGAATATTCGGGAAAGGAAAAACAACTGGAGTTCATTCTCCAAAGCTGGTCCGGCGGTGCAGCATGGGCAAAAGTAGCCCCCTCTGAGACAGGAACCTGCAACGGACATTACTATGCAAAATATTCCTATGCGAACTGTGTCGCAGCTTTCGGAAGTTCCGATTTTGTCGGCAAGCTT
>JAGAIK010000366.1 GCA_017626625.1 Roseburia sp. | reverse complement strand
CTGGGCGTCCGTAATATCGTCGGCAATATTGGCAAGCTCTGTCTCCCGCTGCTGCATCAGCGCAGCTACCGCTGTCTTTTCCTCCTCCACTGAGGCTTTCATCTCCTGCAGTTCTACGTAATCCTGCTCTAACTGCTCCTCCACCCCGGCGATATACTCCACCATGTCCGTGTACTCCTCAAGCTTCTGCCTGTCATAGCGCTGTATCTCCGTAATATATTCTACCGAATTGAGCAAAGACGTGATATCCTTCGCCTCTAAAAGAAGCTGCAGATAGGTACTCTGGGAATTTTCATACATAAACTGAATCCGAAGCTTCATGTCCTCGTACTGCTGCGCCTGTACCTGCTTTGCTTCCTCTAACTCGTCCTGCGTCTCTGATATCTCCCGGTTTTTCTCCTCTAACTGCCCCTCTAAGGCAGTGATACGCTCTGAAATATTCATAAGCCTGGTATTTAAGGCAGCTAACTTCTCTTCCACATTTCCTTTGGATTCCTTTAAATCCTCCACTGCCTGTTTTGCCGCCTCAAGCTCCTCCTCTAAGGCTTCCTTCTCCTGCTCCGCCTCCTTTAAGGATGTGGATTCCGCTTTGGAAGCCGAAGATGCTACTGCATGGAGGGGCAGTCCCGCCCCCAAAAGAAAGGCAAGACACAACACTGCTGTTTGATAGAACCATTTTCCTTTTTCCATGAGCTTCCCACTATACCTTCAAATGTTTCCGAATGGTTATCCTGCTTCCGATAAATCCGATGCCCACGCCCAGAATCAGCGCCACCGGCAATAGGGTATGGAACACCGTATCCACACTCAAAAAGTTCATCATACTGCCGATAAAGCTGAAATTATCCGAGATATAGGAAATAATCTTTTCGTAGAGCACATATAAAATTCCAAGGGGAATTGCCGCCCCGATGAGTCCAATGACAATGCCCTCCACCACGAAGGGAGCACGGACAAAGTAATCGGTGGCGCCGATAAGCTTCATAATGCCGATTTCTTCCCGGCGCACGGAAATACCCACCGCAATGGTATTGCTAATCAAAAAGATCGCCACGCCCAGCAAAATCAGGATGATTCCGGCGGAGATATAACCAATCAGGCTGTTAAAATCCGTCAAGGTATTTGCCACTAACTCCGACTGCTTCACATCACGGATGCCGTCGATGGATTCCAGATAGGTCACAAGGGTTGCCTGCATGGAAACATCATTCATATAGATGGAATAGCTGGCGGAATTTGCCAGAGGGTTGTCCCCTGCAAAGCTGGCGGCTGCCTCCTCATTGCCTTCAAAGTAAATGTCCTTATAATTTTCCCATGCCTCATCGGCGCTGACAAAATCGCAGTGGGAAACCTCCACCCGCTCCCGAATCAGTTCCCCGATTTCCTCTATGCGCTGCTCGCTGATATCCTTGTCGAAAAAGACCGTCACTGCCACCCCGGACTCAATATCCTTTACCGCCCCCTGAAAATTGGTGACAATGGCATAAAAAAGACCAAACAGAAAAATGCAGGCGGTCATGGTGGCTATGGACGCCAGCGAGAACATCTTATTTTTCCAGATGTTGACTAACCCCTGCTTGATTGTATAAAAAAATGTACTAATCCTCATCCTGATAACCACCTGTACTTTCTAACCCGTTTTCAAAGCTTTCTCCGCTGTCCTCCGCCACGACGCCCTTCTGCATGGTAATGACACGCTTGTTCATCGCTTTGACAATCTCCATATTATGGGTAACCACAACCACTGTGGTACCATTGTTGTTGATTTCCTCCATCAGTTACATGATTTCCCAGGCATTATTATTATCAAGATTTCCGGTGGGCTCGTCCGCCGAAAGAATCTTCGGCTTGTTAATTAACGCCCTGGCGATGGCAACCCTCTGCTGCTCGCCGCCGGAAAGCTGCTTCGGATAAGAGCGGTATTTTGCCGCT